>JAAELW010000464.1 GCA_024226235.1 bacterium | reverse complement strand
GGCCGAGGAAACCCGAACCCCCGTGGCAATCGATGCAACGGAAGCTGCGGTCGTCCGGGTGGCCTGCGGCGGCGTGGGCTGCAGCCATGGCTTCGGGGGGGCGGGCATCGAAATCCGCGCGATTGTCGGCGTGAAGCGGCGTGTCCGGGTCGAGATGGCATGAAACACAGAAATCGTTGTCCCGTTCGAGGCGATCACTGACGATCCAGCCCATCGGACCCGCGAACGTGCCGAGCCCCAGCACGGCGAGGGTGCAGATCTTCCAAGGCGTCACGATAGCCCGGCCCGGCTCAGCCGCCCGGACAGCGGGGCGAAGCCGATGCGAATCGGGCCCAGCCGCGACTCGGCTGATCGTCGCAGCCATCCAGCGGAGCCAGCAGGCCCTCGAGGCGCTGCTTGCCAGGCTCTTCGCCGCCAGCGACCCGCGCTGCACGAACGGCGGGAGGTACCTCCCAGTCCGGCGCGCCGAGCTTCGTGCGACCGGGCCAGGGACGCGCGGGCGCGGTACGGAAGAGGGGTTTCGGCCAGCCAGGAGAGGCCCCGCGGTAGCCGGCCAGCACGATCTTCACCCCCCCGACACGCAGCCGCTCGCTCACCGTGCGGAACCAGCCTCGAAGGCGGATCGGAACGTGGGGGGCAGCAGCGCTGACCCACACCTCCCCCGCTCCGTCATCCTGGATCTCACCATCCAGACTGTCCGAGGGGCGCAGCACCCAGGCGCCTATCGAGCCCAGCACCGGGTCATCGACCTGCTCGCGACGCTCGACCTCCACGTGAAGACCGTAGATCTTGCGCGAGGCGTAGACGGGCAGGTCTCCGCCCTGCCCGATCTCGAGAGGCAGGGTTCGCAGAGCGTAGAACGCATCAAAAGTGTCGTAGAGATACGGGCCCGTATCGAGCACGGCTGTCTTCACCCGGTTGGCATGACGCTTCTCCTCGACCACGTGGACGAGGTGCGTCGCCCAATCGAACTCGACCTCTTCCCAGGTCTCCTTGTCCGCGTGGCGTGTGAGCGTGGCCGTCCGCAGCGTTCGCATGCGGTCCACATCGATCCAGGATTCGCTGCGGTCGTCCACGGGATATAGAAGGGAGAAGAAGTCGTTCGTTCGGGCCGTAGCGACGACGTGGGCCAGCCGCGTGCCGCGCCACTCGACGAGGCGCGCCACCTCGATCGACGCGCGACCCACGGAAATGCCCCACCACGAGACGTCGTAGTCCAGGCGCTCGCCGATGGCGAACGGGAAATCGGCTGGCGCCTCCGAAAGTGCTTCCGGCTCCAGAACACGAAGGTCCGGGGCTTCGAGCAGGAAGGCCTCCGCCACTGCCGGCGTGGCTTCCGGAACGGCCGCGCCGATCGCCAGCAGCACCATGAGGGCCAGAAACACCAGCCTTGTCGAACGAGCGGGGAGCATCCGACTGAGGGTAGAGAAGACGCAGACGATCGCGATGGGGGGCGTTATCGTTGCGCGACATGGCACACATCAACGACCACTACCTGAAGCTCGAGGCCGGCTACCTGTTTCCCGAGATCGGACGCCGAGTACGGGCCTACCAGGACGCGAACCCGGATGCTCCGGTGATCCGCCTCGGCATCGGGGATGTCACCCTGCCGCTGGCTCCAGCCATCGTCGCGGCCCTGCACGACGCGGTCGAGGACATGAGCCGGGCCGAAGATTTCAAGGGCTACGGCCCGGGCCAGGGCTACCCGTTTCTCGTGGAAGCGATCTTGGAACACGATTTCCGCTCTCGCGGCGTGGAGCTCGAAGCCGACGAGGTATTCGTCTCCGACGGAAGCAAGCAGGACAGTGGGAACATCCAGGAAGTCTTCGGCACGGATTGCAGCGTGCTCGTCACCGATCCGGTGTACCCGGTCTATGTCGATACGAACGTGATGGCAGGCCGCACCGGAGAAGCAGACGGCGCTGGCTACTACGAGGGCATCCAGTACCTGCCCGCCGACGAGGCCAATGGCTTCGTGCCGCCGCCGCCGGAGGGACGCGTCGACCTCGCCTACCTTTGCTCACCGAACAACCCGACCGGCTCCGCAATGACGCGCGAGCAGCTCACCGCCTGGGTGGAATGGGCGCGCCGAAGCGACGCGGTGATTCTCTTCGACGCCGCCTACGACGCGTTCATCAGTGATCCCGCACTTCCCCGCTCGATCTACGAGATACCGGGCGCCAAGGAATGTGCGATCGAAATGCGCAGCTTTTCGAAGAGGGCCGGATTCACCGGCATGCGTTGTGCCTACACGATCGTGCCGAAGGAATTGCGGGGAAGGGCCGGCAATGGTGAAGAGGTGTCGATCCACTCTCTCTGGTCGCGCCGACAGGCCACCAAGTTCAACGAAGTTCCGTACATCATTCAACGCGGTGCGGCAGCAGTGTATTCCCAGGAGGGTCAGACACAGACCGCCGAGCAGGTGGCCTACTACATGGAGAACGCTCGGCGAGTGCGCGAGGGCCTGTCCGCAGCAGGCTTCACGGTCTTCGCCGGCGTGCACGCACCCTATATCTGGCTTCGCACCCCGGACGGCCTGAGTTCCTGGGATTTCTTCGACCTGCTGCTCGACAAGACCCACGTGGTCGGCACCCCGGGCTCGGGCTTCGGACCGGCTGGCGAGGGCTACTTCCGCATCTCCGCCTTCAACTCGCGCGAAAACGTCAACGAGGCAATCGCCCGCATCGAGCAGACCTTCCGAAGTTAAGAAGCGGGGCCGCTTCTTAACTCAGCTTCTTGTATTTGATGCGGTGGGGTTGGTCGGCGTCGGCGCCCTTGCGGCGTTTGTAGTCGGCTTCGTAGTCCTGGTAGTTGCCCTCGAACCACTCCACCTGGCTGTCGCCTTCGAAGGCCAGAATGTGGGTGGCGATGCGGTCCAGGAACCAGCGATCATGGGAGATGACCACGACGCAGCCGGCGAAGCCGAGGATGGCCTCTTCGAGTGCGCGCAGTGTATCGACATCGAGATCGTTGCTGGGCTCATCGAGGAGGAGGACGTTGCCACCGGAGGCAATCAGCTTGGCCATGTGCACGCGGTTGCGCTCGCCGCCCGATAGCGTTCCCACCTTCTTCTGCTGGTCTGCGCCCTTGAATCCGAATTGGCTCACATAACCACGGGTACTGATCTCCCGCGAACCAACCTTCATCCGGTCTTCGCCGCCGCTGATTTCCTGCCACACACCGTTGTCGGCGCCGAGAGTGTCCCGGCTTTGATCCACGTAGGCGAGCTTTACCGTCTCGCCGAGCCGCAGGGTTCCGCTGTCGGGCTGCTCTTCGCCAGCGATCATTCGGAAGAGTGTCGTCTTGCCGGCGCCGTTTGCTCCGATCACTCCGACGATTCCGCCGCGCGGCAGCGAGAACGAGAGATCATCGATCAACAAGCGATCCCCATAGCCCTTCGATAGCCCCTCGGCCTCGACCACGAGATCACCGAGCCGCGGCCCCGGCGGCACCAGGATCTCTACGCTCTCGGGAGCACGCTTCTCTTCCTCAGCCCGCAGGTCCGAGAAGGCCCGGATGCGCGCCTTGCTTCGGGTCTGGCGTGCGCGTGGAGTCATCTGGATCCAGTCGAGCTCGCGCTCCAGGGTGCGCCGCCGCACCGAGACCTGCTTCTCTTCCGTTTCGAGCCGGGTCTTCTTCTGTTCCAGCCAACCCGAGTAGTTCCCCTGGTAGGGGATCCCTCGTCCGCGGTCCAGCTCGAGGATCCAGCCCGCCACATTGTCGAGGAAATAGCGATCGTGTGTCACGGCGACGACCGTACCCGGGTAATCCTTGAGATGGCGCTCGAGCCACGCCACGGATTCAGCATCCAGATGATTGGTGGGCTCGTCCAGCAGGAGCATCTCCGGCTTCTGCAGAAGCAGTCGACACAGGGCCACCCGTCGGCGCTCGCCGCCGGAGAGCTTGGTCACATCCGCGTCACCGGGCGGAAGACGCAAGGCATCCATCGCGATCTCGAGCGTACGCTCGAGCTCCCAGGCCCCGGCTGCATCGATCTTGTCCTGAAGGCCACCCTGCTCTTCGAGCAGTGCATTCATCTCGGCGTCGTCCATCGGCTCGGCGAAACGCGCACTCACCTCCTCGAAGCGCTGCAGCAGATCCCGAAGCTCACCGACCCCGTCTTCCACATTGCCCTTCACGTCCTTGTTCGGGTCGAGCTCCGGCTCCTGGGGCAGGAATCCGACCCGCAGGCCATCGGCCGGTCGAGCTTCACCCAGGTAATCCGTATCCAGACCGGCCATGATCCGCAGCAGGCTGCTCTTGCCCGACCCGTTGGCACCGAGCACCCCGATCTTTGCACCGGGCAGGAATGCCAGCGTGATGCCGTCGAGAATCACCCGATTCGGCGGTACGACCCGCCGCAGATCCTGCAGCGTGAATACGAACTCGTGAGCCACGGACACTCCCCCTTTTCGGGCGCGAAGTGTAGCGATGTGGCGGGGGCCTCAAGGGGCCGCGGGAAACACCAGCTTGAATTCCGTTCCGCCTTCGGGCGGGCACGTGACGTCGATCGAACCTCGATGCTCCCGAACGATGTCCCAGGCAATCGCCAACCCGAGACCGGTTCCCTCGTCCGGAGCCTTGGTCGTGAAGAAGGGGTCGAAGACGCGCTCGCGAATGTCCTCTGGAATTCCCGGGCCATCGTCCGCGACGACCGCGACGACACCCGCCCGATCGGCACGGGTGAGGATCCGGATCCGATTGCCCAGGCCTTCGGCGAGCGCCTGTCGGGCGTTCAGTAACAGGTTGAGAACGACCTGCACCAGTGCGGAACGGTTGCCGCGTACCGCGGGCAATTCGGTCGCGAGTTCGGCGACCACTTCCACATGTCGGCTCCCGCGGTGCAACGAGGCAAAGCGGATCGCCTCGTGAAGTACGTCATTCAGATCGACCAGCTCATTTTCCTCAGCCGCATCCCGAGACAACCGCCGCATCTGATCGACGATGGTCGAGATGCGCTCGACGCCCTCCAAGGTCTCGGCCACGACCTCGGGCAGCTCGGCCAGCTCGGCCGGGATGTCGGCATCGGCCGGTTTGGCGATGCTCTCCAGTGACTCGCAGGCAGCTTGGATGTGCGCCAGATTCGAGCGCACGAAGGCCAGCGGGTTGTTTACCTCGTGGGCCACGCCGGCGGCCAGGAACCCGACGCTCTCGAGCTTCTGGGCCTGTCGCAGGGCGCGCTCGGATTTGCGCTCCTCGGTCCGATCGTGAAGCACGACGACGAAGCCAGCATCACCCAGCAAGCCGCATGAGAGACGTAGATGCCGCCCGGAAAGCGTGCTCACCTCGGGCAGGACCCTCGGCCCGTCGGGGCCCGGATCGGCCAACGCCATCGCAATGCTGCCATGATCGACGGGCTCGACGATCTCCTCCAGGCTCCGCCGGAGTTCCTGTCCGCGAATTCTCCCAACCGCTCCTCCGAGGAGTCGTTCCGCAGCCGGGTTGGCGTCGACCACCCGGCCCTCGGCATCGGCCACCATCACACCCTCGCGCAGATGATCGAAGACATCCCGACGCACGAGCGGAACCGGCTCGAGAAAGCCCAGACGAAACACCAAAGGGAAAAGGAGGGCCCCAGAAACGCCGAGGGCCGCTCCGGTCGGATCCCAGGTCATCTGGATCCACCCAAACTGGTAGGCAGCGCTGGCAACGAGCGGCGCAACCGTTGCGGAGATGGCCACCGCAGCCTGGGCCGGCCCGGCCTGCCCAGCCAGGAAACGTGCGTGCCGAACCATCAACCCGATCGCCACAGCAACCTGTCCGTAGCACCAGGCCAGGAAGGCCCGCATCAACGGGCCGTTATCGAAGGTGTCCGCACCGATCCGAGCCACCAGGCCGTGAGCGTCGTTGGTGATGAACGCCAGATAGAAACAGGCGCCGGGAAGCAGGCAGAACACGCCTGCTGCAGGCCGGACCTCGAACCACTCGACGCGTGAGAAGAGACCGCAGAGGAAGAGCCAGGTGCCGGGGGCCAACGCGATCCCGAGGAACATGATGCGGTACGCCGCCTGGATGCTGGCCAGGTCTGAAGCCATGTAGCGCCAGGCGGCACCGCCCGTCCAGAGGCCGGCCGCCAGCAACAGGAAAAGCAGTACCCAGTGAATCCGGGTTTTGCCGGACTGCCACGCCAGAAGAGCCGCCAGTACAACACTGACGCCAAAGCTCGACCAGAGAGGGAATACCGCGGGATGCACGGCCCTGCATCGGCAGGTCGCGGATCAGAAGTGAGGTGCCGGCTCGAGCAGTTCATGGCTCGCGCAACAAGGAGACCAGGCTGGAGGTATCCAGACGGCCGCCGCCCCGCGCCTGGACCGAGGCATAGAGCTGATCCACCAGGGCCGCCAGCGGAAGCCGAGCGCCACTGCGACGTGCCTCCTGCAACGCGATCTCGAGATCCTTGCGCATCCAGTCCACTGCGAACCCGAAGTCGAACCTGCCCTCGATCATCGTCTCGGCCCGTTGGTCCATCTGCCAGGATTGAGCGGCTCCCTTCGAAATCACCTCGACCACCCGTCGTGGGTCGAGACCCACAACTTCTGCAAAGGCCAGTCCCTCCGAAAGGCCTTCGATCACTCCGGCGATGCAGATCTGGTTGACCATCTTGGTCAGCTGGCCGCTTCCGGCTGGGCCCATCCAGGTGGCGTTGCGAGCGAAGGCGTCAATCAGTGGCCGCGCGGAATCGAAACAGGTGCGCTCGCCCCCCGCCATCACGGTCAGGTGTCCCCGCTTCGCCCCCTCCTCACCGCCCGATACCGGCGCATCGACAAAACCTGCGCCCCGAGCGGCTGCCCGAGCCTCGAGAACGCGCGCGTTCTCCGCCGAGGCCGTGGTGTGATCTACGAAAATGGCGTCTTTGTCCATCACGTCGATCGCAGGAACCGCGACCTCGAGCAGATCGTCATCGTTGCCGCTGCAGCAGAAGACGAAGCGCGCGCCACGTGCCGCATCAGCGGGAGTGTCCGCCAGGTGCCCCCGGTTCTCGCCAACCCAGGTTTCGGCCCTCGACTTCGTGCGGTTGTAAACCACGACTTCGTGTCCGGCAGCTGCCAGATGCCCTGCCATCGGATACCCCATCGCACCGAGGCATAGGAATGCCACTCGTTCGCCCATCCGTTCCTCCTTACTGTCGGCGACCCGAAGACCGCGGCTGCTCGTAGCGGCTTTGGCACTATCCGAGCGGATACGGAACCGCCTTCGAAATCGCATCACAGGCCGCAAGAGCTGTGGGGTCGAGCTTCACTTCGGCCGCCGCCAGCACCTCGTCGAGCTGGCGTGCGTCGGTGGCACCGACCAGCGTCGAACCGACGAAATCGTGGGCCAGGGTCCAGGCAATCGCAAAGGTGACGGGTGCGATTTCGTGCTCGAAGGCCACGGCTGCAAAGCGATTGGCCGCATCCAGACTGCGCGAGTTGACGAAGCGGGCGACCATCGCCTTGGTGCGTGGACTGTGCTCTCGGTACAACGTGAACCGACAACCCTCGGGCCACTCGCCCTCCTGGTACTTGCAGGAAAGCACACCGCCGGCCAGCGGGCTGTAGGGAAGCAGGCTCACGTCGAACTTCCTGCATACGCCCGCGAGCTCGTCCTCGAAGCGACGATTCAGAAGACTGAAGTTGTTCTGGATCGTCTGGTAGCGGAGGGTTCCGTGCTTGTCGGCGGCCCACAGGCTTTCCATCAAACCAGCGCAGCTCTCGTTGCTGCAACCCACGGCGCGCACCTTGCCCGCTTCGACCACCCGGTCGAGGCCTTCCAGGGTCTCCTCGATCGGAAAACCCGGATCTGGCCAATGCACCTGGTAGAGGTCGAGGTAATCCGTGCCGAGCCGGCCCAAGCTGTCCTCCACCGCTCGCTCGATCTGGTGGCGGTCGAGGGCCGTCTTGCCATGGCGCACCGGGCCCTGGAACCACCCACCCGTCGGGCCGGCGATCTTGGACGCGAGGATCACCGCGTCCCGCGGCTTAGAAGCCAGCCACTTTCCGCAGATCTCCTCGCTGCGCCCCGCATGACTCCGATCCGGCGGCACCGGATAGATCTCCGCGACATCCACGAAATCCACGCCGCCGTCGAACGCCCGGTCGAGGATCTTCAGGCTTTCGCCCTCCTCGGCCATCGTCCCGAAGGTCATCGTCCCGATGCCGATCTGGGAGACCGTGAGACCCGTGCGACCGAGCCGTCGCTGCCTCACGGGTGCACTCTCCGCACGAGCTGAGCGGGCCGTGCTGCAGTGCCGCCGGTCGGATCGAGCCGCAACACCCGCGGGAACCCTCCCTCGATCTGCCAGGTCGGCATGTTCGAGTTCGAGGTCCACACGCGGCCCTGTTCGTCGAAATCGATATCCCGGGTATAGGTAACCCGGGTCGGTAGCGGATAGACGGTGAACCTCTCACTTTCGGGCTGGAAGCGCGTCAGGGTGTCCGAGTTCGTTCCGCAGATCCAGACCTCCTGGGTGCGCCGGTTCACGTTCAACGCGTAGGGCGTATCCACACCTTCTTCCGCAGTCGGGAGCTTCCAGTCCTGGAACTCGCGGGTCTCCAGATCGAAACGTGCCAGCAGACCCGACGAGAAGCTCGGAATCCACAATCCGTTCTTCGAATCGAAACGCAGCCGCCTCGGTGCGGGGAACGGCGTGTCGATCATCTCGACTTCGAACGTGTCCGGGTCGATCCGTCCGATGCGATGCTGGTTCAGCTGGCTGAACCAGACCGAGCCATCCGGCCCGATGTCGATCCCGTAGGGCACGGGCATGAAGTCCGGATCTCCTCCTTCCATACCGACACCCGAAGATCCGCCGAAGCGATCCGCCAGCCACAGGATGGCGGGGAGCATGCGCAGCACGAGATCCTGGGTGAGGCTGCCAGCCGGAAGACGTTGGACGTGGAATGACTCGGTCTCGGGATCGAACATGCCGAGGTGGTTCGACACCGCGAGCGTGAACCACACCCGCCCTCTCCCGTCGATCCGCAGTGTATGCGGGTAGTATCCCTCTTCGAGCGGATAGTTCGTCCAGGTTTCCGAACGCGTGTTGAAGCGACCGATCTTGTTGCCGAGTGCGAACGTGATCCAGATGTCACCATCGGGCCCGACCTGCAGCGAATGCGGTCCCTCTCGCGCATTCGCCGTGGGCGGTAGCGGCTGGTCGGCTCCGCCAAGGGCACCGCCCAACTGCAGATCGCTGTCGATCGGAAACGACGCCATCTCCCCGGTGACAGGATCCAACCTGTAGAGGTGGTCTTGCATCATGTCGACCGAGTACGCGCGGCCATCGGGATGGACGATGAGATCGTGCTGCATCGAGGAGCGCACGCCGAGCTCCCACTCATCGACGATCGCCAGACGCGCTTCGGCCGAAGGGGCCGGCGCGAAGTCCGGCGAATCCGCATTGGCCGTGAGAGCCGGAATCGCAGTGGCCGGGTCGTAGGCTTTGCGGAAGAGCTCGGGCACCTGGGCGCGCAACTCGTCCGGGAGGATGCCCCCCATGCGCGCCATCAACGAGAGCAACTTGTCCCACTGCCAATCTTCGCGGGGAACCCGGGTCGCCCGGTTCCCCTGCTGGTGGCAGTAGGTGCACTGGCGAACGAACTGCTCCCGCTGGGTGGCATCGTCGATCTGTGCAGTCAGCAGTGGGAGCCAGCGGTGGGCCGGAAGCTGGGCCGCCAATTCCGCGGGATCGGTCTCTCGCTCGAGCTCGATCAACAGCCCTTCGTCGGGCACCAGAGCGTGCTCGCGATGATCCTTCCATCCGATGCGACGGACTCGCAGCTCGACCTGGGCCACCTCGAGTTCGGGTGTGCGGAAGAAGCCCTCGAGATCGGTGAAGACGGTGAGCGTGTGGATGGGATCACCGTGCTGCACACTCACCATCGCGCCGACCACGGGCCCCGTGGCTTGGCGTACCGTTCCGGCCAACACTCCAGCGGCCGACCCCGTGGGCAAAACCAGGATCAGACCCGCTACCATTGCGATGAGCCCAACCCCGATGCCGCGATACCTGTTCGCCATCCCGATTCCTCCCTGTGCGCCGGTGGAAGATACCGCGAGACGCCGTCTTGGGCGCCTACCTGGAACCCTGATGGTGAGCTTGGCCCTCGGGCTGGCTGCCTGCTCCACCGCGCCGCCCACCCCACCTTCCGCCGGCGTGCCGGGCGCCGCGACCCCCTGGACGCCGGAGCTGCTGGAACGCGCCGAGGCCCTCGCAGCCACCCTGACCGAGGATCCTCCTGGCCAGCAGGGCACGCTGCGGGTGCGTCTCGCATTCGAAGACGAAGTCGATCTCGATCTATTCGTATCGGATCCGCTGCAGGAGACGGTCTACTTTGCCAATGATCGAAGCGGCAGCGGTGGCCGGCTCGATCGCGACGTGCGGTGTGGGATGCCCGGCCCCCGGATCGAGAATGTCGACTTCGATCGGCCGCTCACCGGTCGCTACCGCGTAGGTGTGGACTTTCCGCGGCGCTGTAATGGCCGCGGCGGTGGACCTGCGCCCTTCGCCATTGCCGTGGAGCGCGGAGGCTCACGCACACTCCAACGCGGAGTGATCAGCGCGGGCATCTTCCTGCCGATCGTGGATCGCTTCGACGTACGCTAGTGCGAGTCGACAGCTTCGACGAGCGCCCGTGCGAGTCGACCAAGAAACGGCGGCCGGCCTTCGGCATGCAGGATTGCTATAGCGTCCGGAAATGACCCCCGTTCTCTGCGAATTGGACACACGCCAGGAATACGCGACGGGCAAAGCACGGTGACGAGTCGAGTGTGGTTCGGGATTGCTCTGTCTCTGCTGCTCTGGGTCGGTCCTGCCGGAGCCCAGCAGGCCGCTTCGACTGCACCCCAGAAAGCCGGGCCGAAGTGGGTATACGATCCGTACAACGCTCGGGACATCCTCGAGACCTGCGCGGCCTGCCACGGCAGGAACGGCGAAGGCGGCAAGGATGGGGCCTACCCCCGACTGGCGGGCCTGGACGCTGGGTACCTGCAGCAGCAGATACGCGCTTTCAAGAAGCGTGAGCGAATCAACATCCCCATGTATCCCTACGCGACCGAGCGCGAGCTTCCGCCTGATGACGTCCGGGACGTCGCACGCCTGCTCTCCGAGATCGAACTGCCCACCGAGCAACCACCGCCCGATGCCGAGTTGAGCGCACTCGAACGCCTGATGGCCGCCCAGGCCGTGTTCAACGTTCCCCGGGTCGACGGCAACGTGGAACGCGGCGCCGAGATCTACTCTGAAGAGTGCGGCGAGTGCCACGGTGAGGAGGGCTGGGGGGAGGACGACGTTCCCCAGCTTGCGGGCCAACACACGAACTACCTGCGCCGACAGATCAAGCACTTCCGGTCAGGAAAGCGAATGAACGAAGACATGGACGATGTCTTCGAAGGCCTCGACGACGATGACCTGGAGGACATCTTCGCCTACCTCGCAGCCCGCGACGATTGAAGTCACCTGCGATGCCAGACCTCCTCGCCGCCCACCCCCGTGCGCAGGACTCTGAGCTTGGCGATCCGATCGGGCGCGACCTCGAGGGGTTCGCATCGAGCACGACGACCCGCGAGCCCTTGAGTCGCGGATCGTCGCACCTATGGCTGGACGGTGTCGGTCAGGCGTTCCGATGCGAGCCCGCGGGGCGGCGCCCCCTTCGGCGGCTGCCGGAGGTTCGGCTTGCAGACCCGGCTCCAGATCGGCTCTCGGTGCTCTTTCCGCGACCCGCGCCACGCGAATCCAGGTTGCGTTCCCGCCCCCCTGTCGTTCCGCCGCTGGTCTTCCCGCCGTTGCGAGGCCGGTGGGAACCACCCGCATGTTTGCGAGCGCCTCCGGCTCCACGACGTGCCCCCCGCCCGTGCGTTCTCGAATCGCGCTCCTCCCGGGCAGGTTCGGTCGCCAGACCCTCGGGTGTCTTCAGACGGTCCAGGCGTCGACGCGTCAGCCGCTCGATGGCCGCGAGATGTACCCGCTCCTCGGGAGCGCACAGCGAGAGAGCCACACCGCTTTCCCCGGCCCGACCGGTGCGGCCGATCCGGTGGACATAGGTCTCAGCCTCGTTCGGCATGTCGTAGTTGATCACGTGGGAGAGCCCCTTCACGTCGATGCCGCGGGCTGCAATATCCGTCGCCACGACGATCCGAGTGTCTCCCGACTTGAAGCGGCGAAGCGCCCTCTCGCGAGCCCCTTGTGATTTGTTCCCGTGAATCGCCGCCGCCTCGATGCGCGCCCGGTCAAGCTTCTGGACCAGCCTGTTCGCACCGTGCTTGGTCCGTGTGAACACGAGCGCCCGATCGACTTCACCCGTTTCGAGCAGGGATTTCAGGAGATCGGTCTTGCGACGTCCATCGACGAAGTAGACCGATTGCTCGACCGGCGGCGCGGTGCTCGAAATCGGATCGACCGCGAGCCGCACCGGATCGTGCAGGAGCTTGCTGGCCATTGCCTCGATCTCCCGAGGCATCGTGGCCGAAAAGAGCAGTGTCTGCCGCTGCCGGGGGACGGCTCGCGTGACCCGTCGAACGTCCGGCGCAAAGCCCATGTCGAGCATGCGGTCGGCCTCATCGAGAACGAAGAAGCGCACCGATCCGAGATCGATCACGCCATCGTTCATCAGGTCGAGCAAACGCCCCGGCGTGGCGACGAGGACATCGACACCGCGGCGCAGGATCTGCGTCTGGGGCCGCTTGCTCACACCACCGAACACGACGGTCGCACGGACGGTCGTATTGGCGGCATAGCACTCGAAGCTCTCGAAGATCTGGGCGGCCAGCTCACGAGTCGGTGCGAGCACCAGGGCCTGGATGGTGCGGCGGTCGGAGCGGTCGCTGGGTTCGAGCAGCCGCTCGAGAATCGGCAGCGCAAAGGCTGCAGTCTTGCCCGTTCCGGTCTGAGCGCAGCCAAGTACGTCGCGGCCCTCCAGAATGGGAGGGATTGCCTCGCGTTGGATCGGCATGGGCGATTCGTAGCCGGCGCCATCGAGGGCCCGACGCAGGCGAGAGTCCAAGCCGAGGTTGTTGAAACCGCCGGCGGAAGCCGGGTCGGTGTGGATCGGAGATGCGGTCAATTGAATTTCCTTGGGTAGCGGCCGCGCGCGGGCTCTCGTCGGCCTGGCTGCGCGGCTTCGCTGAGTGATTGAATGAACGAGGTCCGCTGGCCCTCCCAAAGGGCCGCTTCATTCGCGAGCGCTCTTCGGTGAGCAACGGAACCCGGGGCGGTGGCCTGGCCACCTGCACGTCCCGCCCTCGTGACGTGGTGAAGTTTCTAGCGAGCGCTCCCAGATCCGAGGATTCAAGGTCGGGAGCAGGGCGTCAGGAGTCGGCGTGCAGACGAGGCACGCCTCTGCTGATCGAGCTCGGCCATCACCATACAGGATAGAGCGCAAAGGCGCCGGTCTCCTTTTCGTTCGGCGAACTCAGCTCGCTCAGAGGCCGAGCAGGTAGTAGCGGGCAGCGAGCTCTCCGACCTTCACGGCCAATGCTGCCAGCCGACCGATCATGCTCTCCTGCTGATGGAACTCGGGGCATCGCTTGGCACGGCGCGTGGCGAGACGCTCGATCTGGTCGAGACTGGCCTTCTCCCATAGCCGGTTCTCGCGCTCACGAGCCCATCCGGCGTCGCGTTGATATCGGCCGATCTGCTGGGTGAGCTTCACGCACTCCCGGCCAACGGGCTGGGGTGCGGCCAGCGCCGGACCGGCCGCGAGGATCGCAACCAGGATGACTTGAATGAGCATCTTCAATGGCAGTCCCCCCGGAGAGCCGACGGAGGTATCGGCAGGTCCGGCCGGAAAGTGAAGTGATTCCCCCGCGGGGCATCTGTTGGGGATTCCGGCCCTTCGCAGTCGGCTCGAGACGGGCGGGTCAGCTGCGAGGAGAGGAGCCAGGTCCTCCCAGCTCGAACCCAAGGGAACTAGAGCTGGTCGGCCAGGGCTGCCGCACTCCTGTGGGCGAGAGCCATCCCGGTGAACATCGGATTCACAGATGTACAACGCGGGAAGATGCCCGTATCGACCAGGAACAGGCCGTCCATCTCATGGGCCCGCCCCCGCGGATCGACCACGCCCTTGGCCGGGTCGCCGTGCATGCGAGTCGTACAGAACGCGTGATTGGAGGCGGTGACGAAATCGGTGGGTGCATAGCGATGTGTACGCAGCACGTCTGCTTCTTCGATCGAGTGAATCTCGCCCGGAACACCGTACACGCCCGGCAGGATCTTCCTTGCTCCGGCTGCGAAGAAGATCCGGGCGATCTGGTAGAGCGCCCCCCCTAGCACCTGGGCATCCTCGGAATGGAAACGCCAGGTGAGGATCGGATCGAGCGAGGCGCCGCGCTTGGGCCGAACCGTCCCGAGGGAGCGGTGGCAACTGGCAATGGCATCCCAGTTCGCGGCATAGGGCACTTCGGCAAGGCGTGTCTTCAGATCGTGGCCATAGCCGGGGAAGCGGACCGCAAGAACGGCAGCCGGCGCCCAGAGGGTCTCCAGCTTGAAGCCCTCGCGCAGGAAGGCCAGGCTCTGGTAGCCCTGGGTCGCACCGAACCCAGGATCGACCTTCTCTGGGAAGACACCGAGGATGGCAATGCCGGGATGGAACTGCAGGTTGCGTCCCACCTGACCCGAGCGGTTTGCAAGATTGCCACTCTTCGAGAGCAGAATGGGCGTCGCCATGCAGCCGGCGGCCAGCACCACGGCCTTGGCGTCGATCTGGAAGCGGTGACTGCGACGGCCACTGAATGGCTCGACCACCTGGCCCCGTACGCCAGAAGCACGGCGCCCCTCGGTCAGTACCTCCTGCACCTGCAATGAAGTCAAGACCCGGGCACCGGCGTGGATCGCTGCGGGCAGATAGGAGATGTCCATCGATTGCTTGGCACGAGATCGGCACCCGGTGAAACACTCTCCACTGCCGCGGCAGCCTCGGGCATTGCGGGCGATCGGCTCGCTGTCGATTCCCAACGCATCGCAGCCATCGCGAAACAACAGGTTGCGTTGGCCCTGCACTTCGTCCGGTGTGGGCGCAATGCCGAGAAATGCCTCCACGGCGTCGAAGTGGGGATCCAGGTCGGCGCGACGCGTACCCTCGATCTCGAAATTCTCCTCCCAGCCTTCGAATACGAAATCAGGTGGGCGCACGCAGATGGCCGAGTTCACGAGCGAACCACCTCCGAGGGCGATGGCCTGCATGGTGGGAATCACCGTACCGCGGGTCGTGCGCAGGCCCGCCTCGCGCATTGTGCGACTCATCGAGAAAGCACCGTCGAGTTCGAAATCCTGAGGCGTGAAGGGCGGACCTTCTTCGAGCAGCACGACCCGTTTGCCCCGCGCCGCGAGCTCGTAGGCGACCACGGAACCGCAGGGGCCCGAACCGACCACGACCACGTCGGCCTGTTCGGTGAAATCGCGTTCGTACTCGGCGAAGACCCGCACCGCGCCCCGATCGGATCCGCTCATCCCGTCGGATCCGCGTGGTCCGGATGGAGCGGCGCGTCGGCTGCGAGCGGAACGCCCGAGGGTGAGCCCAGGTCTTCCGGCCCATGGGCGATCGTGCTCGGATGTGCACCAACGGCCGGGTAGAGGAGATCGGCCTCGACCACTGGCGATTCGATCCGCTTGGCCGCCAGGTGGAGGGTTCGCAGAACCGCGGGATCCGAGAAGAAACCCATCGTCAGGATCGCCCTCAAGCTCGAAAACACCAGACGGCGCGGATACCAGGAGCTCTCTCCCCAACCTTCGAGCACGGCACTTCGTTGCTCGGCATTCAACGACGAGAACCGGCGCCGGCCACCCCCGCCGGGTGCCGCAAACAACAGAGTCGCGTGCTCGATCAAGAAGAAGAGCAGGCGCATCAAGAACCCGATGGTCGATGGCACCGAGGCCACGTACCGGTCGACGTAGGCGGGAATTCCGGCCTGGGTTCCCGAGGGCAGGGCCGATCCGCCCTCTGGATACGTGGCATCCGCGGCTGCAGCCAGGAAGGCGAGCTCCCGAGCAGCCAGAACGCCTGCGGGCCCTCGGGCCCGCGGAAACCCTCCAAACACACGCCACCATCCCCACCCGAGGAGCAACGCGGCGATCAGAACGGCCCACAGGTCCCAGGCGGACGGCATTTGCGCATGGTAGCCCAGCGATCTCAAGGGGAAATCGCCCAGCGCCGATGCAGCAGACAATGGGCTCCGCCTCGGTCATTTCAATCTCGTTGGGCGTGGCCGCTCTCTGTGCGGCACTTCTCAACTTGGGACTCCACCGGCTCGGTCGGCGGAGTCGCGAGCATTTCTGGCTCGCGGTCGCTGCACTCGGAATCGTCCAGCTCGCGGTGGGCAATGCGCTGGTCTATTCCGCGGAGACCCTCGTCGAAGCCGAAGCTGCACAAGTCGTCTCGCTCGTCGCGTGTGTTCCGCTGATCATCGGATTCCTGCGTTTCGTCTCGTTGTTCTTGGGCATCAGGATCCGCTGGCTCGAGATTCCGGCGGGTCTCTTCTCGGCCGCAATCGTCGCGACAGCGCTGCTCCGGCCGGAACTGCTTTTCACCGGCGAAATCGTCCAGGCGCGTATACCCGCACTGGGGCTCGACTTCATCGAGAGCCGACTCACCACGCTGGCTGGCATCCTCTTCCTGCCATTCTTGTCGATCTTCCTGGCTGTGATCGTGTTGTTCTGGCGCAACCGGAGAACCATGGAGCAGCCAGGCCTGTTGATCGGCTCCGCCGTACTCTGGTTGGTGACCGCCACGAACGACTCCCTGGTCGGGATCGGGGTCTACCGTGCGCCCTATCTGATGGCCACGGGTTACGTGCTCTTCCTGCTGGCTTTCACCTTCTTCCTGGTGCGCCGTTTCGTCGATGGGCTCGACGCCCTCGAGGCCGATTCCGATGACCTCCGCCTGTTGGTCGAGGAGCGCACTGAAAAACTGCGCCAGAAGGACATGCAGGTCGCACACGGTGCTCGAATGGCCACGGTCGGCACGCTTGCAGCTGGACTCGCAAAGGAAATCCAGCTGCCACTGGAAGACGCCACCGATCGGCTCGACTCCGCAGCCAGCCGGTTCGAGCAGCCCGCGGAGCGCGAAGCCTTCGAAGCCAGCCTGATGAACGCGCGAGAGGGAGTCGATCAGATCCGGACGATCGTCACGAGGCTGCTGCACGTGGCCCGGCGCGATACGGGGCGGCAGGGCCCGGTGGATCTCAACCAGGTCATCGAGGAGGTGCTTCCGATCGTCGGACACGAAGCGCGTGGACGGGCGGTTCTCGACACCTCTCTCGGGCACTTGCCCACCGTACAGGGCGACGAACGCCTGCTGGGCCAGATCGTGCTCAACCTGGTCTTGAACGCATTGCACGCCACACCCGAAGAAGACACCAGAGGACACCGGGTCGAGATCTCGACTCGGACAACGCCGGGCGGCGCCCGGATCGTCGTCAGCGACACAGGGCCGGGGATCCCGGAAGAGCTCCAAAACCGCGTGTTCGAGCCCTTCTTCACGACCCGGCCACCTGGCGAAGGCAGCGGACTCGGGCTCACGGTCACGCGGCAGATCGTGGAACGTCATCGCGGGCAGATCGAATTCCAGAGTTCACCACAAGGCACGACCTTCATCGTCGACCTTCCGGCTTCTGACGCCCGGCCGGAGCCCAGATGAATCCGGTGTCCCTCCTCACCGTGATGCTAGGTGTCGTGGCGCTCTGCATCGCAGCCTTCAATGGGCTGTTCTTCTTCTTGCGCAGACGGGAATCGGCCCATCTCTGGCTGGCTGTCGCTGCGGGAGGCATGGCTTCCTCAGCTGGCTTCATGGCCGCCCTCTACACCTCGACTGGGGCATGGGAAGCCACACTCCTTCGGCAAGGCTCGCTTCTCTCACTGGTCGTGCTGGCCTGGGGTGCTTTCCGCTTCAGCGAAGACCTGTTGGAAGCGCCCCTCGGCTGGGTGGGCCCCGCCCTGGTGGCCAGCATCGCCATGCTGCTCCCGATTGCATGGACCCCGGGAATGGGCCACACGTTGGAGCCGGTCATGCGTGTGGTTCCCCCATTCGGCGTCCAATACGTCGATACCGTGATTTCCCCCGCCTACGCCGCCATCGCTTTCGTCGCTCTCATCCCCATCGGCCTGATCGTTCTCCATTATCGGCGCCACCTACCCCGCGTCGACGTACCGACCGTCCCGGTCCTGCTGGCGACGGCGTTCTGGGCGACCTGCGCCGGCTTCGATCTCGCGGTCGGCGGCGGTCTCGTCGAGGGACCCTTCCTCCTGGTGCTGGGCTACGACATCTTCGCATGCACTTTCACCGGACTGCTCGCCGGTCGGATCGCCCGTTCACGAGCTCAGAGCCTGGAGGCCTCCGAAGAACTCCAACGGCTTGCCGAAAAGCGCCTCGCGGCAATCCATCAACGGGAACTTCAACTCGCTCACGGCGATCGCCTGGCCACGGTCGGCACCTTGGCGGCGGGTGTGGCCCACGAGATCAACAACCCGCTGGCTTTCGTTTCGGCCAATCTGAATCAACTAGACGACATCGCAAAGGATCCGGACGCGGAAGACGCCCCTGCGCTCTTCCGGGAGGTCCTGGACGAGACCCGCGAGGGACTCATGCGGATCTCCTCGACTGTCTCGAGCCTGATCGCCATGGCACAGCGCGAGGAAGGCAGCGCGCACGCAGTCGACCTCGAGAACGTGATCGAATCCGTCCTCCGACTCGCCCGCCACCAGATCCGGGAGAATGTCACCCTGCGAACCGACCTGAACCCGGCACCCCCAGTGATCGGGGACGAACGGCTGCTAGGCCAGGTCGTGCTCAACCTGTTGGTGAACGCGATTCACGCCATCCCGGACGACCGCCCGGGCGGCGGCGAGATCATGCTGCGCGTTCGCGATCACGGCGAGTGCGTCGAGTTGGCCGTGATCGACGACGGCACCGGCATCCCGGACGACGTGCTGCCGCAGATCTTCGATTCATTTTTCACGACGAAAGAACCTGGCCAGGGTACCGGCCTTGGCCTCCCGGTCACCCGCCAGCTGATCGCTCGCCATGGCGGCACCATCGACGTCGAGACAGACCCCACGGGCACCTGCATGCGCATCTCGCTCCCGGCGGCGCTTCGCCGAACCGTGAGCACCCGCTGACGTCCCTCGACCGCAATCGCATTGCGTTTGCCTGGCAGCATTGCCCCTAATCGAGCAGGGTCGGGTTTCGGCAGAGATCCTTCGTCAGGTTCTTGTGATGCGCCTCGAGGGTGCCGCCTCCGATTTCCAGCAGCTTGGCATCCCGCCACAAGCGCTCGACGGTGTACTCCCCCATGTACCCGTAGCCACCCAGCACCTGGATCGCAGCGTCGGCGGCAGCCTTTGCCATCTGGCTCGCCACCAACTTGGCGGCATCCGCCAGTACGCGTTGGCCGGTCGAGAAGAGATCGATCTGACGAGCCGTGTCGTACACGAAGGAACGTGCTGAGCGCCAGGCAGCGAAGTGCTCGGCCAGATAACGCTGGATCTGACCGTGCTCGCGAATCGGCACGCCGAAGGCTTTGCGCTCGTTGGCGTACTCCACCATCACGCGCAGGGAGCGCTGGGCGATGCCGAGGGACATAGCCGCCAATGTGAGCCGCTCGACCTCCAGATTGCGCATCATCTGTCGGGTGCCCTCTGCTTCCTCACCCAGACGCCGTGAAGCGGGGATACGGACCTGGTCGAAGACGAGCTCTGCGGTGAAGGAGGCACGCATGCCGAGCTTGTCCACCCATTTCTGGCCGAGTCGGAAGCCCGGATCGCCCTTTTCGACCAGGAAGCCCGAGATCTCGCCCGGAGCGGTCGCGGCATAGACGACGAAGCAATCTCCCACGGTCTGGTCGTCGATTCCACCGTTCGTGATGAAGGTCTTCACACCATCGATCAGATAGTCACCGTCCGAGCGGGTCGCCTTCGTGCGTAGGGAGAGCACATCGGTACCGACCCCCGGCTCGGTCATGCACATGCCACAGACCCATTCGCCGCTTGCCGCTTTCGGGAGCACGTGTTTCCGCTGCTGCTCGTTTCCATTCACGTTCACGTTCTGGGCAAACAGGATGGCGTGGGCAAGCACGGCCAGCGCAAAACCCGGATCCGAGGTCGAGAGCGCCTCCATCACCTGAACCGCCGCGGTCGCATCCATTCCCGCGCCGCCGAGCTCTTCCGGCAACGTGACGCCGAGCAGTCCGAGGTCCCCAGCCTTCCTGAACAGCGAGAGATTGAAGGCCTCGCTGCGGTCATATTCGGAAGCCTGGGGCTCGACCTCGCGGCTGACGAACTCGCGAAGCGTTTCAGCCAGCAATTGGTGCTCGGGAGTCGGGTGGAAAAGGTCGAGGCGGCGCCAGCCCGCCTCCTGTTCAGCGTCGTTCATTCGGATCCCTCCTTCCGGGCAAGGCGTGTCAGTGTATCCTTGCGCAGCCGAATCCACCGCCACCGAGGAGACCCGCCATGCAACGCAAGACCACGACCCTCCTGCTCGCTGCCCTGCTGCTCGTGCTACCCGCCTGCGTCGTCATCGAAGACGGCGAAGTGGGCGTGATGAAGAGCTTCGGCTCCATCGCCGATGAACCGGTCCCCCAGGGCGTCACCTTCGTGCTGCCAGTGGCCCGACAGCTCGAAACCTGGAACATCAAGCTCCAGGAACGCAAGGAGTCGACGACCGTGCCGTCCTCCGAGGGCATGATCGTCAAGCTCGAAACCTCGTTGCTCTTCCAGGTGCTCCCGAGCGAGGCTCCCGCGCTGCGCAAGACCGTGGGCGGAAACTACGTGGAGAAGCTGGTCGTGCCCTATTTCAGGAGCGCGCTGCGCGACGTGGTCTCGGGCTACCAGGTACGCAAGATCTACTCGACGGAAGGCCGACAGGAGATCGCAACCCGGATGCGGGAGCAGTTGGAAGAGGCCCTCGCGCCCCGGGGCATCAAGATCGTCGACGTGCTGCTTCGGGACATCCAGCTACCTCAACGCTTCCGCGAGAGCATCGAAGCCAAGCTGACCGCCGAGCAGCGCGTACAGGAGAAGCAGTTCGAACTCGAGCAGGCCAAGAAGGAAGCGGAAATCGAGGTCGCCCGGGCCAAGGGCGCCGCCGAGGCCCAGACGATCATCAGCGGCACACTCAGCAACTCCTATCTCCACTACCTCTGGATCCAGACGCTGAACGAGAACCCGAACGTCGTGTATGTCGCTACCGAAGCGAACATGCCAATCTTCAAACCGGTAGCCACCGGCGGCAACTAGAGCTCAGGCTCAAACCGGTAGCCACCGGCGGCAACTAGAGCTCAGGCGAGCAGCAACGCGTGCTCGACGAACTGCACAATCGCCTGCCGGCCGGCGGCAGGAGTGGCCTCGAAGACGAGACCGGTGTCCGGGAGCAGCTGATAGGTCGAAGCAGCACGGGTATTGATCCGCCCGCCGTCCGGCAGCTCGAAGGAAAGCTCGAAGGCGCTGCCGAGCGGCAGTGGCTCGGTCGAGCGAAGCAGGCAGCCGCTCTCCGACAGCGAGAGCAACTCGCCCGGCCACTCCCGACCATCTCGCTTCAGCTGGGCCGGCAGGTCGATCGAAACGCGGGGTGAGATGCGCGGGGTGTCTTCGAGTGCCTGTTCCAGCAGCCGGTAGAGTTCGTGCAGGCCGGCTGGCTTGTGAACGGCGCCGAGCAGCCGGGGACCACCCGGGGAAGCGCCCCGACGACCGGTGAGCATCAGAATCGGCGCGTGGGTCTGGGAATCGATCGCTCGCACCTCGGCCAGGCGGGGCTCATCGACCACGAGAAGCTCCGGCTCCCGCTCGGCCCAATACGAAGATTCCCGCCAATCCTCGGGATCCAGCAGGGCATACCCCAGTCTGGACAGGATCGTCCGGGTCAGCGGAACGAAGGCATGCGGGCGGGCGTACACCAGCACCAGGTGACGGGGAGGGTCCAGATCTTGATCCGGGGTCAGGTCGGGCATGCCCCCGTATCGGCCGCTGCCCAGGTGTGGTTTAGGGCCCCCGATTCCGCCACAGCTGTACCCAATCCCGGATCCGACTCCTAGACTGACAGTGTGGGGGGTAATCGCCGACTCGCGTCCTGGCTGATAGGACAACGGCGCGCCATCGAATGCGCGATGGGAGAGCTGGCTCCTGCGCCAGGCGCCCGCTCTCCTGAGGCAGAGGCCCTGCGCCGGCTGCGATCGTTCGCGGTGCTCACTCTCGGTAACGACAGCTCGGCACCGCCTTCCCTGGAGGGCCTGAGGGTGAGCGAGCGGCGGCTGGCACCGATGCTCGACGCCTGGCTCGAGGGCATCTGCCGAGTTGCCGGCCCGGACCACGCGGAGGTCCGCAGCCACTTGGAGCCGATCCTGAGACGATTCCGCGCCGAGCTGCGCACGACACCTTCTGCGGTCCGAGCCAGCGGAGCGCCCAGCCCGAGCAAGCGACGAGCCGTCTCTGCCGCGATCGACCGGGTCAGCGACGCCTTTCTGGCGATCGACCCGGACACGGGACGCATCGCCGACGCCAACCCTGCCGCCGGCGCCCTGCTCGCCACGACCCGCGATGCGCTGGTCGGCGCCGAAGCGATGTCATTCGTCCCGGAACCCGACCAGGCGGGCTGGTGGACCGAACTCGACGCCATCGCCGAAGGGGATGGCAACCGCCGCTTCCAGGGCCTGCTGAGGGACCAGAACGGTGGACGGGTCACCGTCGAAACCCAGCTCACGCGCTTCGCGACACGCAACCGGACGCTGGCGCTCTGCTTGGCGAGGCCTGTCTAGCTACCCGAACGTCCCGGTGGTGATTCCCTGCTGCCAGCCGCCGCTAGCCGAGACACTCGCGCAGGAATGGGACGAGTTCGCTCCAGGCTTCCGCTGCCTGCTGGGGCCGATACAGCTGCTCGCGGGTGTCGTTGAAGAACGCATGTCCGGCACCCGGATAGATGTGCACGGCGCCGCCATGAGAACTCCCGGAAAGCGCGGCCTCCAGATCCCGAACATCCTGGACCGGAATCAGCGCATCCTCTTCACCGTACAGGCCAAGCAAAGGGCAGCTGAGGTCGGCCAGCGCGTCGATCGGCGCGCGAGGTTTCTTCTCCGGATCCAGACCGGCCTCGTTGCGGATCATCCCGTAGAACGCCACCGCTGCGGAGAGCCCGCTGCAACTACCCGCCGCGTGCAACGCGTACATACCGCCCATGCAGAAGCCGACCACACCCAGCTTGCGACCCGCCACCGCGGGGTGGGCCGCAAGCGCATCGATGCCCTCCTGGATGGTCTCGATCACCAACGGATCCGACAGCTGCCGGATGAATGCCATGGCTCCGGCCGGGTCCGAAAATTCACCCCGATCCCCGGTCTTGCGGTAGGGATCGACGACCAGCACGGCAAATCCGACCTCGGCCAACCGCCCAGCAACCTGTGCATAGTGGTCGGAGAGTCCCCAGACGTCCGGAATCAGCACGATGCCCGGATTCGGCCCGTCTTCGGGAACCACGAGCTGCCCGAAGGAATGTGTCTCGATGGGCATCAGTACTCGCGGACGGCGCTTACCAGTTTGAGCACGACGCCCTTGGCATCGCCGAAGACCATCATCGTGTTCTCGTTGAAGAACAGCGGGTTCTGGACGCCGGCGAAACCCGGATTCATCGATCGCTTGATCACGAAGACATGCTGCGCCCGGTCGACGTCGAGAATCGGCATGCCGTAGATCGGGCTGCTCTCGTCCGAACGGGCCGAGGGGTTCACCACATCGTTCGCCCCCAGCACCAGGGCCACGTCCGTCTGCGGGAACTCCGGGTTGATCTCATCCATCTCGATCAGCTTGTCGTAGGGAACATCCGCCTCGGCCAGCAGCACGTTCATGTGTCCGGGCATGCGACCAGCGACCGGGTGGATGGCGAAGCGGCAGGTGATGCCCTTCTCCTCGAGCAGGTCCGCCAGCTCGCGCACGGCATGCTGGGCCTGGGCCACGGCCATCCCGTAGCCCGGCACGATGATGCAGGAGCTCGCGTTGCTGAAGATCACGGCCGCGTCTTCCGGCGTGTAACCCTTGACCGTGCCCTGCTCGCCGGCCCCCGCAGCGGCGCCACCCTCGGGCGCCGCACCGAACGCGCCGAACAGCACGTTGCCGAGCGAACGATTCATCGCGTCGCACATGATCTTCGTCAGGATCAAGCCCGAGGCGCCGACCAGCGAGCCACCGATCACGAGCCCCGTGTTGTCCAACACGAAGCCCGTCGCGCAGGCCGCGAGACCCGAGTAGGAGTTCAGCAAGGAGATCACGACGGGCATGTCTGCCCCGCCGATCGGAATCACGAGCAGCACGCCGAGCAGC
The DNA here is from genome assembly GCA_024226235.1 of bacterium. GTDB lineage: Bacteria > Myxococcota_A > UBA9160 > UBA9160 > UBA6930. The sequence continues at coordinate 3,433 of JAAELW010000464.1, read as the reverse complement.
AGCGCGATGCCCACGAGCACCCAGAACGGGGTGAGTTCCAGCGGGCTGGTCGCCACCATCACGCACAGAGCGACGACACCGAGGCCGATGATCGCGTTCACGAACTGCTGGCCCGGATAGGTGATGGGCTGACCAGGCATCTTCTCGGCCAGCTTCAAGAAGGCGATCACGCTTCCAGTCAGCGTCACGCCGCCGATCAGCGTCGAGAGCACGATGGCCGTCGCGACCATGCCGGCCGGGGATTCACCGCGGCTCGCGTAGGAGAGCAGTTCGGCGCCGGCCACGAGCGCCGAGGCCACGCCGCCGGAGCCGTTCAGCAAGGCCACCATCTCGGGCATCGAGGTCATCTGCACCCGCAGCGCGGCAAAGGCGCCGATGGCCGAGCCCAGGATCACACCGCCGACGATGTACTCCCAACCGAGAACACCCTGGCCGATCAGCGTGGTAACGATCGCGACACCCATCCCGAGGGCCGCAATCGCATTGCCCCGGGTCGCGGTGCGAGCCGAGGAGAGCATTTTCAATCCGACGATGAACAGGACCGCCGAGAGCAGGTAGGCGATCTGCAGGACGGTCGGGCTCACTTGTCACCCCCCTGGGCCTGCTTGGGCTTGAACATCGCCAGCATGCGGTTCGTCACCAGGAAGCCCCCGACCACGTTGATCGTCGCAAAGACGACCGCGGCGAAGCCGAACCAGGTGGAGACCAGCGGGCTGTCGGAGGTCACCGCAATCAGCGCGCCGACGATGGTGATACCGGAGATCGCATTCGACCCTGACATCAGCGGCGTGTGCAGCAGCGGCGGCACCTTCGAGATGACCTCGATTCCGACGAACAGCGACAAGACCAGCACCGTGAGTGCAACGGCGGGATCGGAGAGCATCAGCGACCTCCCTCGAGCTTTTCCAGGATGACGGGATGCACGACGGCGCCGTCCTTCGCAACCAATGAGCCCACGACGATCTCATCCTCCAGGTCGATCGCCAGCTCCCCGTCCGTGAGGAGATTCTGGAGGAAGGTCACCGCGTTCTTGCTGAACATCTGACTGGCATTGGTGGGGAGTTCGCCGGCCAGATTGAGCGGGCCGATCACCTGCACCCCATTCACGTCCGCAGTCTCACCGGGCCGCGTGCCTGCGCAGTTGCCACCGTTGGGCGCGGCCAGATCCACGACGACTGAGCCCGGGGACATACCCCTCACTCCATCCTCGTCCAGTAGCTGCGGAGCGGGTCGGCCGGGCACGAGCGCGGTGGTGATCACCACGTCGCTGGCCGCGGCCCTATCCGCCATCAGCTTGCGCTGGGCGGCATAGAACTCCTCGGTCTGTTCGCGGGCGTAACCGCCGGCATCTTCCGCATCGCCAGCATCGAGCTCGACGACCACGAACTTGGCGCCCAGGCTCTCCACCTGCTCGGCCGCGGCGGCACGCGTATCGTAGGCCTCGACCACCGCACCCAGGCGCTTCGCGGTCGCGATCGCCTGGAGCCCCGCCACGCCGGCACCGATCACGAACACCCGAGCGGGCGAGATCGTTCCGGCAGCCGTCACCAACATGGGGAACATCTTCGGCAGCCGCTCTGCAGCCAACAGCACGGCTCGGTATCCGGCCACGGTGGCCTGCGAGCTGAGCACATCCATCGACTGGGCACGCGTAATGCGCGGCACCATCTCCAACGAGAACGCGGTAGCTCCGGTCTCCGCAAGGGCCTTCACCTCCTGCGGCTCGTCGAGCGGGCGCAGCAGCGAGATCCAGACCGTGCTGGCCGCGAGGTGGGCCCGCTCTTCGGCCGTCGGTGCACCCACGCGGAGTACGACGTCGGCCTGCTCGAGCAGGCCGACGGGATCGGTCTCGATCTTGGCGCCGACCTTTTCATAGGCGGCGTCGGAGAAGCCAGCCTCCGCGCCGGCCCCACTTTGGACTCGGACGACGATTTCCTGGCGGACGAGAGTCTTGGCGCCGTCCGGCGAGAGCGCAACGCGACGCTCTCCAGGGCGGTCCTTCGGTACGGCGACGATCAAGAGGCGGGCTCCCGAGGGTCAGAGGATCAAAGAGGCGATCACGGCGCACGCCAGTCTGCTTGACGGGCGGTGCGGCAGGATAGAAGACCTCCGGGGACCCGTCATCGGCTCGGACGAATGGCGCCGGGATAACCTCGCCAGTAGGATCCGCCCCCTCTCGAGGATCGGCTGTGGCCGAAGATGGAGGATCGGGCGGTGGCCGAAGAAACCGGGCTGTTCATCGAAGACCTGAAACCGGGGCTCGACGTTCCGGGCGGCGACGTGGCCAAAGGCCTGGAGGTCTCACCGGAGGCTTTCGAGGCCCGTTTTGGCCAACTCTTCTGGCGCGAGAAGGGCAGCATCGACCCGATCTACTTCAAGCTGGCGGCCTTCTGCAAAACGACAGCCGTATCCGAGAACTCTCCGGCCAACCTGGGCGCGAAGAACGTACTGTTCCGAAAAGCCCCAACTTCACTCGAAATGGAGGCGGAGACCCGGGTCTTGGGCCGGAAGTTTCGCGAGGTCGGCGCGGCCACTGGGGTGTGCCAGGTCCGCAGCACGATCGGCGATACGCTCACCTGGACCCGCGAGTGCATCGTGAATGGGCGCCAGGGCTACGCGTTCCCGGATGATGGCACGCCGATGGACGACCGGGAGAAGATCGCGATCGCCTTCGATCTCGCCGATGCCGCGCTGCCCCCGGCAGGCGCCCAGGTCGAGCGAACCGCAGGCGCGCTGGTGGCCGAGGACTTCCGCGAGGGAGAGCTCATACCCACCGGGCGCATCTCGGTCCTGCGTCCGGACGAGATCTTCTGGATCACCCGGGGGCTCGGCAACCTGGCCAAGACCCACTACACACGCGAGTCGAGCTACATCGTCTGGGGACTGCTGACGCTCCTCTACGGCGTCTACAACTACGCGGACAAGTTCCAATGCGCGGCGCTTCTCGGCATGGACGTGGCCCGCCACACAGCGCCGGTCTACCTCACCGAGCAGGTCCGAGAGGAAGAGCACGCAACCGATGGGGCACCTGTCGCACCGGAATTCCTTTCGGCCACCCTGACGACGAAGACCGTGCAGGAGATCCCCGGCCGAGACGACCTGCGACTCGTGACGGCCGGCCTCGACGTCTACAACAACGTCAACGCCATCGGCCGCTCCGAGTACGAGCGCCAGAAAGCCAAGAAAGCTCTCGGTGGCATCCAAGATGACGGCCGCCTGCACATCGGCGAGTACGTACTGAAGCTCGCCGTCTTCACATCCAACGCCACGCGTTAAGCAAGGGGCCAGGCACATCTGTTGAGTTGCTGTTAAGCAAAAGGCCAGGCCCTTTGCTTAACAGCAACTCAACAGATGTGCCTGGCCCCTTGCTTAACGCTCAGTGGTTCAAGAGCTGACGGATGACTTCGTAGGTGTCGAGCGTGCTGTGCACCTG
>JAAELW010000463.1 GCA_024226235.1 bacterium | reverse complement strand
CATCGCTACTGCGGGCGCGACTTCCGCTCCGATGAGATCGAGCTGATCCGCCGTCTCATCGCCCAGGATCCCGCCCGTACCCGCGCCGAGCTCTCAAGGCTGACCTGCCGGGAGCTGAAGTGGTTCAAGGCCGATGGCGGATTGAAGGAGATGTCCGCCCGGGTCGCCATGCTGCGGATGCAGGCCGATGGGCTCATCGAGCTGCCCCCGCCCCGCCGCAAGCCACCCGATCCGCGGGTGCGCATCAGCGCGCGCTCCGATCCGGGACCCCCGCTCGACAAACCCGCCCGTGCACTCGCGCCACTGGCGTTGCGGCGCGTGTGCCGAAAATCCGACTCGCGCCTCTGGAACGAGCATATCCAGCGCTACCATTACCTTGGACACAAGCCTCTTCCCGGAGCACAACTGCGCTATATCGTCTACTCCGCCGAGCAACCCATCGCCTTGCTCGGCTTTGGCGCCGCCGCATGGCAGTGCGCACCGCGGGATCGTTACATCGGTTGGACACACGAACAACGCCAGCGAAATCTCCCACTGATCGTCAACAACGCCAGATTCTTGATTCTGCCCTGGATCCAGTCGAAAAACCTCGCTTCCATGATCTTG
>JAAELW010000462.1 GCA_024226235.1 bacterium | reverse complement strand
GGTGACTCACAATGAGAGAGTCCTGCTCGGTTACGATGTGCGACAGACAATCGTGGTTACCGTCGTTGCAATGGACGGGCTCGAAGATGTCCTGTCCTCGGCCCTGGAGGCGGGAGCGAACCAGGTCCATGGGATCGAGTTCCGAAGCTCCAATCCCAGGAAACACATGGATGAAGCCCGCAATCAAGCCCTGGACGCCGCGACGGAAAAGGCGAAGGCCATGGCGGGCCGACCGAGGATAAGATGACCTGCGAGCTGAAACCGGTCCACGATTCCGCCGACTGGGCATCCTGGCATGCCATTCGGGAGCGAGTACTCTGGGAAGCCCGCGGCGAGTTCGGGGTCTACGACCGGAACCATCCAAGCCTCCAATCCCCTGGCCACTTCCCCTTCTTGCTCCTTCGAGGTGCCGATCCGATCGGCGCAATCACGGTGGAGATTGTCGGCAGTCAAGCCTGGCTGCGGCGAGTCGCGATTCGCGAAGATGCCCAGGGCCGCGGGCATGGTCGCACAATGGTCCAGCTTGCCTTGGCCTTCGCCGGGCGAAAGCGATGCACCGGCGCAAGCTCGAACGTTCATCCGGATGCGGTCGGGTTCTACGAGAAGCTCGGGTTCAGGGTCACCAAGGAGAACCCCGAGCATGGTCCTCGGATGAGTATCGAGCTGTAGCCAACATCGAATCGTCTGTTTTACGATAGCCCGGAGCTGCTTGATGCTCTCTCCGGTGCGCAACCAAAGCGGTGAGGACAATGCCGAAGATCCTCCTGACCCTCTCGATTCTGCTCCTGCTCGCTGCTCCCATCGGAGCCCAGCAGCCGCCGGAAGAGTTCCCGTCCCGCCTCGTGGCCGCGGCAATGGAGCGGCTCTCCCATGAGGTAACCTACGACGGCGCCTACCGACGCATCGACTATCCGGGCGGGGATGTCCCCGACCAGATCGGCGTGTGCACGGATCTGGTGCTGCGCGCCTATCGCGGCGTGGGC
>JAAELW010000461.1 GCA_024226235.1 bacterium | reverse complement strand
GCGCCGAAGTGGTAGGTGCGAACCGCGTGGTTCAGGAGCAGCGGCGAAGACAGGCCCGCCGCCAGCTCGAAGGCCGCCTTCGCGAGTGGCGAGTCCGGCACGCGATCCCTGTGCTCGTCGAGATCCCGGAGCCGCAGGAGCCCCAGCCGATGCCGCACCGCGCGCAACCTCTCCTCCATCCCGTAGAGGGTGAAACGCCAGATCAGTCTCGGGGTGGCATCTCTGCCGCGATCGTTTGCAAGCATCCTCAGGCCCTCCGATCGCAGGAGCACAGGTCCTAGATCATCGTGAACACTCGTTGAACCCATGCACTGCTCGGCCTCTCCCTGATCTGCACCTTCAGGTCGCAGCGCTCCGAAGTCCACGGCCGAGGAGGTTCTGTACGGCGCCGCGCACGCGCATGAACCGGGATGCCACGCCCAGGTCGCGGCCGATCGCCTCCTGGAAGCCGGGGCGAGAGCGAACTCGATCGAACCAGGCCTTGATCTGCGGGAAGGATGTCGCGAAGGGGTAGCCCGCCTCGTCGATCCGCTGGACCTTCACAGCCCAGATGATGTCGGCCATCGCGAACGTCTCACCACAAAGCCAGGTGCGGCCATCGGCAAGCAGGGCTTCGACCTCCCGAAATCCCTCGGTCAGACTCGCCAGGTGGCCGGCGAATGCATCCTCGGAGATCTCCCCGTTGCTGAAGCGGCGATAGAAGTCGGTCAGCCGTTCGGGCGAGTCGGGTGAATCGATGCGCTGGAGCTCTGCCTGCTTGCGCGGGCTTAGCTTCGCCAGGCCGCCCAGGCTCCACCTGTAGGTCACGTGGC
>JAAELW010000460.1 GCA_024226235.1 bacterium | reverse complement strand
GCGTCCTTCCGGGCGGATGGTGCCTACGACACCAGGGCGGTGTACGCGGCGTTGGACGAAGTTGGGATGCCGGGGATCGACATCGCGATTCCTCCTCGGCGGACGGCGTCGTCCTCCGGTCCCAGCGTGGGCACCTGGCAGCAGAGGGAAGCCGCCCTGCTGAGGATCGATGAGGTGGGGCGGCGTCAATGGCGCAAGGAGTCCGGCGCGCACCAACAAGCTCGAGCCGAGAATGGGATGTATCGATTCAAACAGATCCTCGGCCCCCGACTCCGCTCACGGTCCGAAGAAGGGCAGAGGAGGGAAGCGATGATCGGTGTGAACATCCTCAATCGCATGACCGAGCTCGGGATGCCGGAATCGCACGCTGTCCGAAGCTGAAACTCCGAGAGAGCCGCTCAGTGGCCCGATCCGGCCTCGCTCGGAGCCGTGCAACAACGCCACGCCTCCCCGCTTACAAACGCTTACACGGACTGACCGGCCCCCCGTGGTTCGCGGGTGTGTGGACCGCCAACCTTCAGTAGAACGCTGGCAGGAGTGTCAGCCGCTGAAGGAGCCTCGGATGTCCGCAACCGCCCGCCTCTCTCAACTGGCGATCAGCCCCAGCGGGTTCGTCTTCGATCCCCGGTCCGGCGCCACCTTCACGGTCAACCCGACCGGCCGGACGATCATCGAGTCCCTGCGCGACGGCAAGGACCTCGAGGCCACGGTCGAACTGCTCGGCAAATCCTTCGACACGAACGACGCCGACCTGCGCCGCGACGTGTTCGAGTACGTCGGCCTGCTCCGAGAGCAGGGCCTGCTGCCCACCGACTTCGAGCTGAACTGATGGCCAAGTTCACCGGAACCGTCGCCGTGACGGGCCTCAACGCCACGGACAACCCCGGACCCGGCGTCGCCGTCGTCCGCAGCCTGCGGGGCGACCCCGACTTCGCCGGCCGCATCATCGGACTCGCGTACGACGCCATGGACCCCGGGCTCTACATGCCGGGCCTGCTGGATGGCGCGATGCTGATTCCCTACCCCTCGGCTGGCCGCGAAGCGCTCTTCGACCGGCTCGCCTACGCCCGGTCCCGCTTCGGGGTCGACGTGCTCATCCCGACGCTCGACTCCGAGCTGCCCGCCCTCATGGGCCAGGAGGAGCGCCTGCACCGCATGGGCATCGACACCTTCCTGCCGACGCCAGAGCAGTACGACCTGCGCAGCAAGGCCCAGCT
>JAAELW010000459.1 GCA_024226235.1 bacterium | reverse complement strand
AGCAACTCGCAACGCCCGGCCTGGTCGGAAGAAGGGCGAAGATCTGCAAGCTCGAGCGCCCGCTTCAGATGCAGAGCCGCTTCCTCGAACGCGAGCCCCGATAGTGCCTGCAGTCCCGCGCGCTCGCAGTACTCGGCGGCCTCGTCAACGGCACCGGTTGCCACGGCCTGGTACCAGTGGTGGGCCAGTGCTGCTAGCGGAAGGCTAGAGGACTCGCCGTGGCGCCGTTCCAACGCTTCCGCGATGGCTCTGTGGAGGCGAGCCCGGTTCGGCCCATGGATCCTCTGGTAGAGCGTCTCGCGGATCAGCGCATGAGCAAAACGGTAGGCATCCGGGCTGCTTCGTGCGGGCTCGATGATCCCGACGGCGGTCGCCTCTTCGAGAGACTCGAAGACCCGCTCCTGTTCTGTCCCCGCGGCCTGCAACAGCAGTGTGGTACCGAACTCCCGGCCCATCACCGAAGCGATGTTGAGGAGCGTGCACGTGTCGGCACGCAGCCTTGCAAGCCGGCGCCCGATCGTCTCAGAGATACTCGCGGGAAGTTCGATCTCCATTCCCTCGGCCAGGTCGCCAGGCTCCAGCCCACTTCCCTCGGCACCGAGGATGCGTGCGATCTCGACCACGAAGAAGGGGTTGCCTTCGGTCAGGGCGGCCACGGACTCGGCCAGAGCCGGAGCTACGTCCCTTCCCGTGATCTGCACGAGGAGCTCTGCAACGTAGTCGAGT
>JAAELW010000458.1 GCA_024226235.1 bacterium | reverse complement strand
CCGTCCTTGGTCGAAAGCGGCGCGCAGAGCATCGACTCCTCGTACGGATCCTTGCGCTTCTTCCCGCCGGGGTTCGAATCGAGCAGGCGGGCCAGCGCCTCTGCGCCGTGACCGGTCCAGTCTTTCCAACGGTTTCCGATACGCTCGAAACCGTATACCTCGCCGCCGTGAATCAACCCACGCAGCCGAGGCTCGACGACGAACCGCATCCCGATTCGATCGCTCTTGCCCTTGCGCCAAGCGACCTGCTCGGCGGCAAGCTGGAGCGCCTCCCCCGAGTCGCTGGCGACCAGCAACGTCGAGGAATGATCGTAACCGGTCAAACTTCGCAGCCCGTGAAGGATCTGGTAGAACAGGTCCTTCGGACGAAGTTCCTCCATTATTTTGCGATCGATCCGGGACCGGACCTCGACGATCCGATCGTGGTCGATCTGCTCGATGATCTGCGACAGCGTCCGAGCAACGCGGGAGCAAGCCTCGCGGCGAGCCTGGGTGAAGTCCCCGTCCTTGAGCGCCAGTACACGCCAGATACGTCCCCGGCGCCGGACCGGCGCCATCAACATCTCCGCGCGCAGCTCGGGACGCTCGTTGCGCAGGAACGCCCCCAGCAGATCCAGATCCCATTCACCTGCGTCGGGAAGCTCGAAGACCAGCTTCGCGTCGTCGCCTCCGGCTTCCAGCTCCGCCAGGCAGGCCTTCGGAGCTTCGAAGAACTCCATCGTTGCCCGCAAGCCGGCGCGCAGCGCATGCTCGGCATCCCGTGAAGCCTTCAGCTTGGTCCACAGGCTGCTTTCCAGCCGGAAAAGCGCCAGCTCGAGATCGGGGGAGGTCATCCGGCGATTATCCGCGCTACCGGTCCCCCCCGCAAGCACTCCGCGAGAGTCTCGATATCGAGAGCGAATCGATCGCGATCAAGACGGTGAACACCGTCCGCGGAGAGTAAACGGCCGCCTTTTGGCCACACCACGCTGGCACGAAGCTCGCAACTCCCAAGTCAAAAGGGCAAGGAGGAATCCCATGAACTCGATCCACGCCGTGATTCTGCGCAGAATCCGACGAGCCCTGGAGCATTGCACCTTCACGTCGGGTGAACATCCGCGCTTTCGCTGTTTCTTCTGCGGCCACGAGAAGTGGATAACACAGAGCGGCGACTGGGGCTGTATGCGGTGCGGCAAGATCCGGGAGATCGACGAGTCGCCGTTCCCTCGGCTGCCGGAACGCCTGCGTGAACTGGACACCATCCCCAAATTCGACGCGTAGAGCAGCGTCCGCCCTGATATAATCCGGCGCCATGCCCGGCTCGACTCTATGGCTGGTGATCGGATCCTGGCTAGCCCTGGCCGGCCTGACCCTGCTCGCGTACCGCTTCAACCGCAATCGAGATCACGATTGAGCGGCGATCCTGCCATCCTCGCGGGCCTGCTGGTCTACCTGGCAATGATGCTGGGCGTCGGCCTGTTCACTTATCGCTACATGCGGACGCTGGACGACTTCGTCCTCGGCGGCCGGCGTCTCGGCCCCTGGGTCTCGGCGATCTCTGAGCGAGCTTCAGGTGAATCTGCATGGTTTCTGCTGGGACTTCCCGGCGCGGCGTACAGTCTGGGGTTCACCGAATACTGGTCGGTGATCGGGATCGCCTGCGGAATCCTGGCGTCCTGGACGTTCATCGCGATTCCGCTTCGACGGGAGACCGCCCGGCTCGGGGCGTTGACGCTTCCCGACTATTTCGAGCTCCGCTTTAACGATCGTAGTCGCACGTTGCGAATCGTCTCGATGGTGGCGATTCTCTTCTTCTATACCGCGTACGTGGCTGCCCAGCTTCACGGCGCCGGAAAGATTCTCAACGCGACCTTCGACCTGCCGCCGTTCTGGGGCATCGTGATCGGAACCGCCGTGGTCATGTTCTACACGTTGATGGGTGGGTTCCTCGCGG
>JAAELW010000457.1 GCA_024226235.1 bacterium | reverse complement strand
GCGGCGGCGACATGAGCGCCCCCAGGCGAAGGATAGAGCACGTTCGGCAAGCAGTCCGCGGAGGGAAGTGACGGTGGCCCAGGAGAAAACGAAGCTCGTGATCGACGGGCTGGAAGTCGAGGCGCAGGCGGGGATGTCCATCATGGACGTGGCGCGCGCCAACGACATCCACATCCCACATCTGTGCCACCACCCGGATCTCGAGCCGGTCGGCGCGTGCCGCATGTGCATGGTCGACGTCGGGGGGCACATGGTGGCCTCCTGCATGACGCCGGCCACGGCGGGCATCGCAGTCACCACCTCCACGCCGCAGATCGACTCGGTGCGCCGCAACGCGACGGAGCTGCTGCTCACCGACCACCCGCTGGTGTGCCACGACTGCACGGCGAACAACGACTGCACGCTGCAGGCGCTCTCGGCCCACGTCGGCGTGACCTCCGAGCGCATGGCGCGTCTGCGCCGGGTGCACTGGGACCGACCGGTCGACGACTCCAACCCGTTCTTCACCTTCGATCCGAACAAGTGCGTGCTGTGTGGCATCTGCGTGCGCACCTGCGACGAGATCGTGGGCGCCAACGCCATCGACTTCTCGCAGCGTGGATTCGATTCCCAGGTCAGTCCGTTCGGCGGCTCGCCCTTCGTCGACTCCGTGTGCGAGTCCTGCGGTGAGTGCGTCGTGCGCTGCCCGGTCGGGGCGCTCTCGCTGAAGCACTTCGGGCGCGCCTCGCGTGAAGTCAAGACCATCTGCGGCTACTGCGGGGTCGGCTGCGGCCTCGCCCTCGGCGTCAGAGGCAACCAGGTCGTCAGCGCGCGCGGCGTCCCCGAAAGCCCGGTGAACGCGGGCAGCCTGTGCGTGAAGGGGCGCTTCGGCCACCGTTTCATCAACCACCCCGACCGGCTGACCACGCCGCTCGTCAAGCGCGACGGAAACTTCGTCGAGGCGAGTTGGGACGAGGCGCTGGACCTGGTCGCCGAGCGGTTTTCGGGCTACTCCGGTCGCCAGTTCGCCACCATCGCCTCGGCCAAGTGCACCAACGAGGAGAACTACCTGATCGGCAAGTTCACGCGCGCCGGGATGGGCACCAACAACCTCGACCACTGCGCGCGCCTGTGCCACGCGCCCAGCGTGGCCGGCCTGGCCCAGACCTTCGGCAGTGGCGCCATGACGAACTCCGTCGCGGAGATCCGCCACACCCGCTGCATCCTCGCCATCGGCACCAACACCACTGCGGCCCACCCGATCATCGGCAACCGGATGCGCCAGGCGGTGCGGGACGGGGCGGAGCTCATCGTGATCAACCCGAGGGAAATCGGCCTGGCCCGCAAGGCCTCGCTCCACCTGCAGAACAAGCCCGGCTCCGACGTTGCCCTGCTCATGGGCATGCTGCGGGTCATCGTGGACGAGGGCCTCTACGACGAGGGCTTCATCAAGGCGCGCACGGAGGGCTTCGAGACGCTGCGCGCGTCGCTGTCCGGGTTCGACATGGACACGGTGGAGCGGCTCACGGGCGTGCCCCGGGCGCTCATCGCCCGGGCGGCGCGGACCTTCGCCACGACCAAGCCTGCGGCCATCTTCTTCGCCATGGGCGTCACCCAGCACACCCACGGCACGGACAACGTCATCGCCATCAGCAACCTGGCGTTGCTCACGGGCAGCATCGGGGCGCCTTCCACGGGTGTGAACCCGCTGCGCGGCCAGAACAACGTGCAGGGCGCCTGCGACATGGGCTCGCTGCCCAACGTCTACCCCGGCTACCAGAAGGTCGACGCACCCGAGGTGAAGGCCAAGTTCGAGGCGGCCTGGAGCGCCACCCTCGACGCCTCGCCAGGTCTCACGCACATGGAGCTGACCGAGGCCATCCACGCCGACCGGGTCAAGGCGGTGTACCTGGTGGGGGAGAACCCGGTGCTGAGCGAGGGCGACGCCGGGAGCGTGGAGGCGGCGTTCGGGAAGCTGGAGTTCATGGTCGGGCAGGACATCTTCCTGGCCGAGACGGCGCGCCT
>JAAELW010000456.1 GCA_024226235.1 bacterium | reverse complement strand
GAGCAACAAGTGAATTCTTAACTCCGGCCCCACTTCTTAACCTCTTCTTGACGGGCTAGGCCGTCCCCAGCAGGTTCTGGGCGAGGGTCACACCATCCTTTGCCTGGGCGCCCCAACCATCTGCGCCTTCGGTTTCGGCCCAGTGCTTCGACGTCACGGCTCCGCCGACGATTACGGGGTACTTCTCGCGTACCTTCAATTCCTTCAAGAGTTCGAGCAGCTCGGTGAACTTCTCCATGGCTGGGGCGAACACCACGGACACGGCGATCATGTCCGCTCCCGACTCTTCCGCCTTTTCGTAGAAATCCCATGGGGAGTTCTTCTCGCCGATGTCGATGACCTCGAATCCATTGATCGAGAGCAATGTACTGACGAGGTTTTTTCCGATGTTGTGTTGGCTGAGCATCGTTCCCAGCACGATCTTCTTGTCGTTCTTCGTCCCCTCACCCTCCGGGAATGCGTCTTGGATGAGCGGAATGCAAGCCTTCGCGGTGACACCCGCTCGCACCAGGTCGAGCACGATGGCCTTCTTTGCGGCGAAGCGATCACCGACATCGCTGAGGCCATTCATCACGCCTTTCTCGAGGATCTCCATGGGATCGAGAGCGGCCTCGAGAAGTGCCCGGGTCATCTCGGCCGCCTCTTCCGGCTTCGTTTCGCTCACCAGTCGCCGCAGATCGGCAATAGTCGCCATCTCAGTTCCTCCGCTTTCCTAATGGTCCCAGGTTGGATAGTCGAGGCCCAGATCCCTGAAGATCCTCGTGAACTTCCGATAGTGGTCGAGGAAATGCTGGTTGGGTCGCAGGGTCGAGAGATCGTAGAGTTCCTTCAACGGGGCCGGGCTGGGGTCGGGCGCGCGCTCGGTCTTGTTGATCTTCTTGATGATCTCGGCACCCTCTTTCGGGCTGAGGCCCGCCGCGGCCCTTGCGATCTCGCCCGCCCAGCGCGCTTCGAGGCCCGTGTTGCCACCCGCCAGCCACAAGCCCTCCATGCCTGAAATGCAGCCGTTGATGCAGGCAACCGCCGTGTCGTACCAGTTGGCCTCGGAGAGGGATCCGGCCGGGTTGCCCGTCATGCCGAACGAGAGCCAGGGCAGCTTCAGGTTGCGCTCCGCCGCGAGCGCCGCCGCCGAGTTGCACCAGGTGATGTCGTTCCCGACATAGGTGCCGTGTACCGAGACCGACATCGCCTGGGTCAGTGTGCCGCCGGAATAGGCGAGCATCCCGAGCGTATGAGCGATGATCTCCATCGCACCCTGCTCGGGACCGGTGAGGTAGGCGTAGAGGGTGGGAGAGCAGCTCATCCACGGTTCGATTCCGTGCTGATCGGCGAAGAAGGCGAGGTTGAAGCGATCGTAGTCGACCCGCATGTCCTGGAGGATCTGAACCGGCAAGGTGCAGTTCCCCTTGTGGTAGAGGCCCGATCCGAAGGTGCTCATCAGTGCGAGCGGCGTCGTGGCACTCATCGGGATTCCGAGGAAGAGTCCGGGCTTCCCGGCCCAGGTCGCTGCCTCGTTCATGATGCGGGCTTCGGTGAGACAGACGAGTGTCGATGCCGGGGTATCGGCAATGTTCTTCATGTCGCCGACGCCGAACAACGGAAGCGGGATCACGCCATCGCAGGTCGGCTCCCGCATGACCGATAGAGCGTGGTTCTTGTAGAGTTCGACGTTCTTCGTGACCTGGCCGGCAGGGAAGAAGGTGTAGAGGTGCTGCTCGTCGCCGGGAGCCCTGGGCTTCAAGGTGATGGCCTGGCGACCCTCTCCGAGCGTGACCTCGTGCCTTGCCGAGCAGATGGCTTCCTCGATCTCCTCCTGGGTGAACTTGATGATCCGCTTCGTGTTCTTGCAGTAGAGCCCGACTTCGAGCAGGAGTTCCTTGCCTGCCTGGAAGACGGCGTCTGCCATGTCCGGATCGATCATCACGGGTTCATCGGGATCCCACTCGATCTTGTACTTCGCCTGGAGCTCTCCGAGCACAGTGGGGAAGAGCTCGGTCTCGAATTTCTCTTCCGACATGATCGGCCCGGTGGTCGAACGTTGGATGGCTTCCCAGAGAAGTTTGCCCATGACTCGATCTCCGTAAGATTCGTGGCTTGCAGACAGCGAGGCCTCAGCCCTGCTCGTAACACTCATCCTCTCGAATGGCACGCATCAGTGCGGCGCACTCCTGGCCCACATATCGGATGTGCTGGGGCAGCAGCCACGGCATGACGTCGACGATGTACCAGGACAGATCTTCCGGATCGTCGAAAGCCTCTTCCCAGTAGATGGTGCTCGCATCGTGGTCGAGGAGCATGGCCCTGGCCTTCCCGCCGTCGTTGCCGAACAGGAAGATGCCCGAGGGATCCACCTGCAGCGGGAGAGGTCGCTCGAATGATTCCTGGAGAACGCGAAGCGATCGGGCCCAGTCGCGCTCGAGAAGATGCGCCGAATGGATCACGAAGGTGGCCGATCCGATCTCGAGACCGAGACGTTCGGCAACCTCCCGTTGCAACCGGACCGAGGACAGCGCTTCGAAGGGCCAGTCTGTGTAGATGTCCGTACTGCGCAACACGAAGGAACCGAAGAGCTTCCCATCGACGACATTGAACGTGATGGAGATCAGGGCGGGGGTGCCCTCCGGTGCGCTCAATTCACCGGGGTCGAGGAGCAGCATCGTGGTGGACTGCGAATCGAGGCACTCTTCGAGTCGATCGTGGACGTCTTCGAGTGGATGGCTTCCGTTCCAATCATGCAGGCGCTGTCCCCAGGAAGGCGTACTTGCATCCGACGGCGTCGGAGACGTGAAGCGTCGATAGAAGCCATCGAAGTCGTCGGCGTTGAAGTCGAGGAACGGCGGGAAGGCTCCCTCCTCGGCGGGAAGCTCCACGGTCACGATGGCGTTCAGGGTTTCTGCGACACGAGTGCCAACAGCCGTTTCCTTCTCGGTTCCGACCCGCATCGCCAGGTTCAGGAGCTGCAGCCACGCATCTCCCACGTCGGTCGTAAAGATGGGAAAGGTGGTCTTTCGCGAAGAGAAGGTCGTTCGTTTCGGGGTGGGCGGGGCGTCGAAGGCCCGCGCATCCGTTTCTTTCAGCAGGGGGGGGAGACCTTGAACGGCACTTGCGATCTCAGCGGCTGTTCTCGCTCGCCAATCCCAGATCTGGACGTAGCTGCGCAGTGCGTTCACCACCTCCCCGTCGAGATCGGGGGAAAGGGTTCCCCGCGAGCCGGGCAATCGCCCGCGATCGTCGAGTCCGCCGTTCCACAGCGCGATCAGGGATTCTCCGGTCGATCTCTGATCGTCTCCACAGAGAACGAGATGGCGGATGTTCGGGTGAAGGCCGAGTGTCCGGAGCAGCCAGTCGAGATCCGATCGCGTACGCAGCGGAGCCACGAAGCCGATCCGATCCGGGTCCAGATGGGTGAGGATCGCTTCGGGCTTCGAAAGCAGGCTGCAGACGGCCACGTTGGACCCTGCAGCATTTGCCATCGCGAGCTTCGGCAGGAACTCGGATTGCCAGGTCTGTTCCATTTCCATCCCCCTCGCGGAGTCGACGGACGACGCGCTCGCGCCTAACGTCTGGGCTTGCAGAATGCTCGAATGAACTGCTTCTCGAGCCGGTCGAGAACGGTCTCGTGATTGGTGTTCATCCCCGTTTCGACCCAGTGCATGAGTTCCACCTGCTTGAGTGCGAGCATCTTGCGTACCAGGAGATCCAGGTCTTCATCGACGTAGATCCCCTCGGCGACGCCCCGGACAAACAGCTCGCGCGGGATCGAAGTGCCTTCTGTCCAGAAGTCGCTCCCCTGGATCGAAGGCGCGAAGCCCGACGCCCAGCCGTAGCCGTCGCGACAACACATCCGCAGGAAGTCGGGTCTCTCGAGGAAGTACCGCGCGCCCTGTCGGAGAACGGCGAGATGGCTCTCGAGCGTTCCCTGATGGGCATCCCGTGCGTCGCGGATGCAGTCGAGGAGTTCGCGCATCCGGATCTTGTGGATTTCGAAGAACAGCGACTTCTTGCCGTCGATCACACCGTAGAGCGTGCCCAGTGAGATGCCCGCCTCGGCAGCGATCTCCTGCATCCGGGAGCCGTCCGCGCCTTTCTGTGCGAAGACCCGCTCGGCCGCTTCGACGATGGCCCGTCGGTAGACGGACATCCGCTCTTCCTTCAGGCGGCGCTGCAGCGGAATCGCCGGTCGGGCTTCCGATGTTCGTTGTTTCGAGGTCTTCACGGGTGGGTAATCAGAATTCTACGTCTATAGAACAGATATTTCAAATGTACTTCCCGGACCTGCCCGAGGAAGGGGGGCTTCTCCGAAGAGGAGGCGCTCGGCCGGGTAGTTCCATCTGGGCCCGGAGGCGATAAGCGAGCGAGCTCAGTCGTACACCGCGTCGATCGACCAACACCGTGCGACGTGATCCTTCCGCAGCCGGAACACCCAGCCATCTCCGGTCTGCACGTCGTAGTGGTCGAACGCGTAGCGCTCGTCCTCGGACCACCAGCGGCCGGTCGTGCGCCAGGGACCGGCGCAGTGGATGACCTCGCCGTTGGCCAGCGGGCTGCGGACCCGGCGGGGCTGGTCGCCGGGAGCGTCGACCTGGGCGTGTACGGGAGGGCGCAGCGCGCGGAGGGCAAGGTGGCGACCCGCAGCAATGGAAGAGGGCGCTCTTTCAATGGAAGAGGGTGTTGCGGCAGCAGGCGCGTGGGGCGGGCGGAAGGCGGCGACTTCGTAGGCGTCCGGGTGGTGATCGTCGGCGACGGCGGGGGCGCCGACGCGTTCGGTGCCGCATAGCGCGGCGAGTTCGGCGAGGGTCTGGTCGAGGACGGCGGGGCTCGGGCCGGGGGAGCGGAAGAAATCGAGCTGATCGCCGCGCAGCGGTGCGCCGGGGGTTGCGAGGCGTACGTGGGCGGGGGCATCGCCTGGCGGCTTCGATTCGAGAGAGAGGGCAATGAGGCGCAGGGCCAGGCGCGGATCGAGGGTGGGAGCGGCCAGTCCGATGCGTCGCGCGTCGCATCCGCCGCTTTGAAAGCCGAGCTCGAGTTCGAGTTCGCCGAGCGCCAGGCTGCGGCAGCTGAGCCGTTCGAGCAGTCGCGAGAGCATGCCGTTCAACACGAAGAGCAGGGGCTCGAGCCGATGGACGGGGAACTCGAGCTCCTGGGCTTCTTCGAAGCGAGTGGTGGTTTCGGCGGGTGGCGGTGGTGAGGGGTCGTGGCCGCGGGCCAGCTCGAGCAGCGGAACGATGCGCGCGCCGAGCCTTTGGGTGAGTGTGCGCTCGGGCAGGCGCAGCAGGTCGGCGACCCGGTGGAGGCCGAAGCGGGTGAG
The DNA here is from genome assembly GCA_024226235.1 of bacterium. GTDB lineage: Bacteria > Myxococcota_A > UBA9160 > UBA9160 > UBA6930. The sequence continues at coordinate 11,256 of JAAELW010000456.1, read as the reverse complement.
TGCGTTGGCCAGGTCGTCGTCCGGGTTCAGCAGGTCGAGGGACAGGGGGGCCAGGGCCAGCGCATCGCCGCCCGGGGGTACGACGCGCAGGCTTTCGCCCGAGAAGGCGAGCTGGCGGGCGAGGATGCGAGCGGCGCCGCGGGAGGCGGCCACGGCCACCACGCCGGGCAGCCCGAGCCGAGCGGCGCGCTCGCCGAGGGCGCTCGCGAAACCGGTTTCGGAGTGGAAGAGCGCCTCCACGCCGCGGGCGTCTACGAATACGGCAGCCTCGGCGGCGTGCAAGCCGGTGTGGGCCGGTGCGAGTTCGGCCCGGGGTGAGGTGGAGAGCGCGGCATCGAGGAGCGCGTCCCGGGCGGCGCGCTCGAGGGCAGGCGAGGTGACCTGTACGTGGAGTTCGGCGCAGGCGGCGCGGGCGTGGACCACTGTCGTTCCGGGGCGCACGGCCGAGCGCGCGGCTTCGGGCGAGACGGCCAGGATCTCGGCGCGCGGGCCCGCGGCCGAGGCGACGGCGAAGGGCCGGCCCGCGAGCTCCGGGTGGGCACGCAGTGCAGCCGCCAGGGGCATCGCGGGGATCAGCAGGCATGCCAGTCGATGGCTTCGGGGCACGGGTCGGGTTCGGGTGGCGTCATGCGGCGCGCTCGTCGTGGGCACGCCAGCGGACGGGGATGGAGCGTCCGTCCTGGCCCTGGCGGTTGCGGACCAGCGCGACGTGGCCCTCCAGGCTTTCGAGCCAGGCGGGGCCGGCCTCGAAGCAGGGGCGGGCCTGGCCCAGCTCGAGGGCGAGATCGGCGAAGCTGCCGATCAGGCGCTGGTGGGTGAGGGCGATGCAGGCGGCCGAGGTGGCGGCCACGAGCTTGCGCATGCGCGGCCAGACGGCGGGAGAGACGCGAGGGGTTTCCCCGAGCGAGGCCAGATCGATCAGTACGAGGGCGAAGCCGCCGGCGCGCAGCACGTGCTCGGCACAGCGCAGGGCTTCGGGTACGCCGGGGGGGCGTGCCCAGAGCACGCGCGCGAGGTCCACGCCGCGATCCCGCGCCGAGCCGGGGTCGAAGGTGTCGGCGCGATCGACCACACAGGCCAGTTCGCCGCTCGCGGTGGTGTGGGCGAGCAGCGCGTGAGTGAGGGAGGTGCGGCCACAGGAGGCCGGGCCGGCGATCTCGCTCAGGCGCCCGCGCGGGAAACCGCCTTCGAGCAGTGCATCTAGCGGACCCAGCCCGGTGGGATGGCGCTGCTCGGGCAGGCCGGGCCCGCCGCCGAGCTGCACGCTGGAGCCGGTCATTTGGAGCAGGTCCTGGACCCGCTCTTGGATTCGGGGGTGGGGTTGGGGGGGGTGCGGGGGCGAGAGCATGGCTCTCGATTTTCGTCTTTTCTTCGCTTCGGGTCAATCGGAAATGCGCACTCGTCCCTCGTCGATCGTGAGTCGCCCCTCGGCAAAGGCCCGCACCGCCTCGGGGACCAGTCGCCGTTCTGCCTCGGTCACCCGGGCCTGCAGCGTCTCCAGCGTGTCGTGCTCGTGCACCGGCACCGCTTCCTGGGAGATGATCGGCCCATGGTCGTACTCCTCGTCCACGAAGTGGACGGTCGCCCCGGTGACCTTCACCCCCTTGGCCAGTACCGCCTCGTACACCCGGCGGCCGTAGAAGCCCTGGCCCGAGAAGGCGGGGATCAGTGCTGGATGCACGTTCAATGCCCGACCCGAGTAGCGTCCACGCAGCTGGAACGGAGAGAGGAAGCCCAGCAGCGCGACCAGCTCCACATCGTGCTCCCCCAGAAAGGCGTGGATGCGATCGTTGAAGTCGTCCAGGTCCCTGTGTTGCTTGCGCGGAACCGCCAGCGCCGGAATGCCCCGGTTCTCCGCACGCCGCAGGCCGCCCACGCCCTGCTTCGAGCTCAGTACCGCGACCACCCGCGCCGGCACGCGTCCCTTGTCGATCCGCTCGCACAGGTTCTCGAGGCTGGTGCCCTCGCCCGAGAGCAGCACACCCACCCGCAGCGGGTCTCGCTCGAGGTTGCGCTCGCTCATCCGGCCAACAGCCGCTCGGTTACCTGGCGTGTCGCAGGTGACTTGTTGAGGGTGTAGAAGTGGATGCCCGGGGCGCCACCGGCCAGGAGCTTCCGGCACTGGGCGGTGGCCCAGCCGATGCCCACTTCGAGGGAACGCTCGGCATCGTCCCCCGCAGCGGAGAGTGCGTCTTCGAGCTCGGAGGGTGTCTTCGAGCCGGGTGAGAGCCGCATTGCCCCGCGCAGGTTCTTCAGGCTCACCATCGGCATGATGCCCGGTACGATCGGTACGTCGATCCCGTGGGCACGCGCCAGTTCGAGGAAGGAGAAGTAGTCGGCGTCGTCGAGGAAGAGCTGGGTGATCAGGAACTCGGCGCCGGCTTCCACCTTGAGGCGCAGGTTTGCCAGGTCCTGTTCGAGGCTCGTGGCCTCGGGGTGCTTCTCCGGGTAGCAGGCGCCCGCCACGCTGAGGTCGAAATGGCTCTTGATGAAGGCCGTCAGCTCGTTGGCATGTCGGAAGCCCCCCGGCACGGGCCGCCAATCGGGCTGATCCACGGGCGGATCGCCGCGCAGCGCCAGCACGTTGCGAATGCTGCCCGAATGGAGCTGGCCCAGGGTCAGGGCCAGTTCTTCGCGGGTCTGCCCGGTGCAGGTCATGTGGGCCATCGCGGTGAGCCCCAGCTCGTTCTGGATCCGCACCACCAGGTCGGCAGTCTTGCTGCGGGTCGAGCCCTGGGCGCCGCAGGTCACCGAGACGAAGCCGGGGTTCAGGTTCTTCAGGTCCTCGACGGTCCGATACAGCGTGCGGTAGCCGGTGTCGGTCTTCGGCGGGAAGAACTCGAACGAAAACACGGGTGTCCCCGCCTGATAGAGCTCCGCGATGCGCATCGCGGGAGTGTACCGGAACGGCCATTGACGGCCCCGGGCCATCGGCGAGACTGCCCGCCAGCAAGCATGAGGAGGAAACCATGTCGGTACTGTGTACGGGGTCGGTCGCGGTGGATCACATCATGGTGTTCCGTGGCCGCTTCAAGGATGTGATCCTGCCGGACAATCTTCATGTGCTGAATGTCGCGTTCCACGTGCCGGAGCTGCGTCGCAGCTTTGGAGGCACTGCGGCCAACATCGCCTTCAACCTGCGACGGCTCGGTGTCGACCCGCTCGTGCTGGCGACGGTGGGCGGCGAAGATTTCGGTGCCTATGCGGACTGGCTCGAACGGCATCAGGTGACGCGGGACTACATCGTTTCCCTTGCCGATGAATCCACCGCCGGTGCCTACATCACGACGGATCTGGACGACAACCAGATCACCGGCTTCCACCCGGGGGCGATGGATCGGGCCCACGAGGTGGGTGTCGCGTCGGTGACTGCGCCGTACGAGATCGGTGTGGTCTCGCCCAACGGCAAGCAGGCGATGATCGATCACGCCCGGGCGTTGAAGGAGAGCGACGTACCCGCGATGATCGACCCGGGTCAGGGGCTGCCTCTGTTCGATGGGGAGGAACTGACCGAGCTCCTGACCGGGGCGGACGTCTATGTGGTCAACGACTACGAGTGGCAGCTCACGATGGAAACCACCGGGCTCAAGCTGGCCGAAGTCGAGGCACGCGTGGGTGCGCTGGTGGTGACACGAGGGGAGCAGGGCTCGAGCCTCTACCGCGGGGGCGAGACGTTCGAGATTCCGGCCGTGCAGGCCGAGCAGGTCATCGATCCGACCGGCTGCGGAGATGCGTATCGTGCGGGTTTCCTCGCCGGACGTCTTCGCGGGCTCGATCTGGAGGGCTGCGCACGTCTCGGCAGTGTGATGGGTTCGTTCCTGGTCGAGCGGGCCGGCACCCAGCACGCGGACTTCGGCATGGACGAGGTTCGTGCGCGTCATCGCGAGGCGTTCGACGCGGACTTCGCGTGAACGGAGACGATCCGCAGAGCGGAAATGATCCGGGCCGTGGAGACGATCCGCAGAGCGGAGATGATCCGGGCCGGACCGGTGAGCTGCGGGATTGGGCATGGCTGGTCCTGTCGATCGCGATTCCGGTGCCGTGGCTCGTGATGCACGGGAGTGAGGTGCATCCATCGCCCGAGCTCGTGGCGGCGCTCTCCGGTGTGGCGATCCTGGGTTCGGCCTTCCTGCTCTCCTGGGCTACGGAGTTGGCGGAGAAGGACATCCCCCAGTCCCTGGCCCTGTTGGTTCTCGCCCTCGTCAGTGTGTTGCCGGAGTATGCGGTGGATCTTTCGTTCGCCATCCGAGCGGCGCAGGATCCGGAGTGGGCGCAGTACGCGGTGGCCAACATGACCGGGGCCAACCGGTTGCTGATCGGTATCGGTTGGGCTTCGGTCGTGCTGCTGGCTTGCCGGCGCGGCAGGATGACTGCGTTGGAGATGCCCCCCACCCGCAACCTGGAGCTGCGCTTCCTGCTGATGGCGACGCTGTATTCGTTCCTGGTTCCGCTGGATGGTCGGCTCTCGTTGTTCGATGCGGCCGTGTTCGTCGGGCTGTTCCTGGCCTATGTGATCAGTGCGGCTCGTGGCTATTCCGAGGAGGTCGAGCTCGTCGGGCCGCCCGCCCGGATCGAGGCACGCTTCGGCGATCCGGGCCGCCGGCTCTGGGGGTTCGTGCTGTTCGGGTTCGCCGGCTTCGCGATCTGGATATCTGCCGAGCCGTTCGCAGAGAGCCTGGTCGAAGTGGGCCGCCGCACGGCCATCGACGAGTTCATGCTGGTGCAGTGGGTGGCTCCCTTCGCATCCGAATCGCCGGAGTTCATGATTGCGTTGCTCTTTGCCTACCGGATGCGCGGTGAGGTGGGGCTCGGCGCACTGATCTCGTCGAAGGTGAATCAGTGGACACTGCTCGTGGGTGCGCTGCCGATTGCCTATTGCATTGCGGCGGGAGTCACGAGCGGCCTGCCGCTGACATCGCGCCAGGCCGGCGAGCTATGGCTGACTTCCGCGCAATCACTATTTGCGGTCCTGGTCGTCGCGGATCGCGTTTTCCGCATCTGGGAGGCGGTTGCGATCGCGGGCATCTTCATCGTGCAGCTCGTGTTCCCGAGCCCCGAGGTGCGCACCGCGTTTACCTGGCTTTATCTGGTGTTGTTCGCGGGGCTACTGGTCCACTCGTCGGAGCGGCGGCAGGCGTTTTTCCGGCTGCTCGTCCTGCGGGCCTGAGGCGCGGGGCCTCAGAGCCCAACCCATGCCACCGCAGCGGCCACGTTGTCGCCTGCGCTGTGGCTCCGGTGGGCCTCGCAGGCGCGCTCGCAAACGTCTCGGGCAAGGTGCATCGCGCGCACCTCGGCCGGCTGCTCCGCGGCGGCGGCCACGGCTTCTCCGATGGCCGAAGCCGGATCCTCGACGCCGATTCCGCGCTCGCTGAGCCCGTCGGTGACGCACACCACCGCCAACGCGTCGGTCAGATCGTGGCGGCCCAGCTGGCAGCGGGTGTGAAGGGTGTCCGGGCTCTCCTTGCGTGCGCCCAGGAAGGGCGTGGGCCTGCCGGGCCGAGCGCCGAGTTCATGGACTCCACCCCGGCCGGCGACGAACAGATGACTGTCTCCGACGCAGGCGTAGAGCAGGTCACGCGTCTCGGGGCGGATCAGGGTTGCCACCAGGGTTGTTTCCGACTCCAGGTTGAGGCCCTGGGTGCGTTCGCGCAGGATGTCCAGGTTCGCGTCGCACAACGCGGCCAATGCGTGGCGGCTCCACCCCGTATGGAAGTCCGCAGAGGCGTCGGTCCATTGGGGTGCCGGATGGGTCAACAGATGCTCTACGACCACCTCGGATGCCTCGAAACCCGAGTGGCCATCGGCCACAGCGAGCAGCGCACCACCCGGCCCCCGGAAGAACCCGGCGACATCCTCGTTGGGGTCGGTGTACAAGTAGTTCTTCGGCGCGCCGCCGCGGGAGTTCGCGATGGCGATGAGGCCTTCCGCGACTACATCCACCGCACCGATGTGGGTATGCTCCCGACCGCGCAAGACAGCGGACGTCATGGCCGCTGAGTATACTCATCTGTCGTTCGCCAGCGTGAATTCCAGGGCCCGTCGATTGGACCGGGCAAACGAGTAGACGAGGAGACGTCTGTTCCATGGATTGGGTCCGGCCGGTCTGCCATGAGCTCGGGAACCTGCTGGCCGGAGTTCAGCTATCGGGCCACTTCCTGGGCGACTCGCTGCCGGCAGCGGATCGTCGCCAGATGGCTCGCGACGTCCAGCTGCTGAGCGCCCAGGCGGGGGCCTGGGTCGCGCTGATCCGTCCGCTCCAGATGCACAAGCTGTTGCTCAGTCGCGTCGCGCCCGCCGATCTGCTGGCCGCTCTGCGGAGGCGGGTCGAGGAGCTGCAGGCTTGCCCCGAGCAGTTGAAGGCGCTGCAGGGAAAGCGGCTGCCGGACATCCGGATCGACGGCGACGCGGTTCACCAACTGTTGACGTTGTGGGTGACCGGCGCTCTGGCCGAGGGCGGCGCCGGGGTGCGGCTGAAGATCGAGGCGCGAGAGCAAGCTCGCCACCTCGTGCTGCTGCTGACCGATACGGGGAAGCCGTTCGTTCCGGCGGGCGCCTCGCCCGCCGTCCGAGGGCGCGAGCTTGCATTGCAGGTGGGCGACCACTTGCTGCGCGTCGGGGGGGGCGCCTGGAAGTCATGTCCCGCCCGCGCGGGAATCGGGTCGAGCTCTACTTGCCTCGGGCGTCGCGGCGTGTCCCGAGGGCTGGAAGCGGTGGTCGGGGCCGTTAGCCCTCGATCGCTCCTGCCGCATCGTCGAATGCGGCGGTGAGGTCGTCGTAGCCCTGGCAGACCGGGAACTGGGGAAACTCGCGGATCACGTTTTCCGGCGGGCGGAAGAGGATGCCGCGGTCTGCTTCGCCTAGCATGGTCGTGTCGTTGTATGAATCGCCCGCTGCGATGGTCTTGAAATTGAGCGAGCGGAAGGCCAAGACTGCGCGACGCTTCGGATCTTGCTGGCGCAGGTGGTAGTCTGCGATCTTTCCCTGGCCGTCGATCTCGAGATCGTGGCAGAAGAGGGTGGGCCAGCCGAGCTGCCGCATCAGGGGGTTCGCGAATTGGTAGAACGTGTCCGAGAGGATCACGACCTGCATGCGTGCTCGGAGTTCGTCGAGGAAGTCGCGCGCACCGTCCATCGGGGTGAGGCCTGCGATCACCTGCTGGATGTCCGCGATGCCGAGATCGTTCTTCTCGAGGATGCCGAGCCGTCTGGTCATCAGCTCGTCATAGTCCGGAATGTCGCGGGTCGTCAGGCGTAGCTCTTCGATCCCCGTGCGCTCGGCGACCCCGATCCAGATTTCGGGAACGAGAACGCCTTCCAGGTCCAGGCAGGCGATGATCATGACTTCTCCGGTTCTGCTCGCTGTCGCTCGTGATCGGTCTGCTGGTTCTGTTCGGCGTCGCTCGCGATCGGTCTGCTATTGGGGCATCGGCCCCGGGAATTGATCGCGCAGGACGCGCTTCAGGATCTTCCCGGTCGGGTTGCGCGGGATCTCGTCCACGAAATGGACGATCTTCGGCTGCTTGAAGCGGGCCAGCTTGGTCTGACAGAACTGGATGATGCCATCCTCCGTGATCTCGGTGCCCGGCTTGCGGACCACGATTGCGGCCGTGGATTCTCCCCATTTCGGTGACGGCACGCCAATCACCGCGACGTCGGCCACGTCCGGATGGGCGGAGATCGCGTTCTCCACCTCGGCCGGGTAGATGTTCTCGCCACCGGAGATGATCATGTCCTTCTTGCGATCCTGGATGAAGACGAAACCATCCTCGTCGATCGACGCCAGGTCGCCGGAGTAGAGCCAACCGTCCCGAAGGGCCTCGGCTGTGGCTTCGGGCCGGTTCCAATACTCCTTCATGATGTGTCGGCCGCGGATGATCACCTCGCCGATCTGGCCGGGCGCCACGTCCTGGCCTTGCTCGTCTACGATGCGCACGTCGGTATGCAGGAACGCCGGGCCGGTCGAGCCGGCCCTGGAGATCGCTGCCTCCGGACTGATCAGGCAGGCGGGGCCGCCGGTCTCGGTGAGTCCGTAGACCTGGTGGATTTCGATGCCAAGCGCCGCGTAGGCTTCGATCAAAGGCACGGGTACCGGGGCGGCACCGGACATGATCCAGCGCAGGGACTCGCGGTCGTGTTTTCCGTGGTTGTCGGCCGCGAGCATGAAACGCAGCATGGCTGGGACGGCCAGGCCTGTGGTGATTCTCTCCCTTTCGATCACCGGGAAGACCTGGGAGGGATCGAAGGCGCGCATCAGCACGATGGTGCCGCCGCGGTGGACGCTCGAGGTGAGGGGCCCCAGCGCGCCGACGTGGAAGAGCGGCAGCATCTGCAGATAGCGATCGCCGTGACGGTTGTCCGCCGTCATGTTGATCGTCAGCGAGGCCCACATCATGCTCGTATGGGTATGGACTACGCCTTTCGGCAGTCCGGTCGTGCCCGAGGTGTACATGATGAAGAGGAGGTCATCGCCTTCGGCACGGATTTCCGGCTCCGTATCCCTGGCAGAGGCAGTGAGCGTGTCGTAGTCGTCCGCGAAATCCGGGGCGTCGTTTGCGGTAGCGACGCGGATCCAACTCGTGACTGGCGTGTCTCGCTCGTGGAGGGCTGCCACCGATTCGTCGAACTCGTTGTCGAACAGAAGCACGGTTGAGCCCGAGTCGCCCAGGATGAAGCTGAGTTCGTCGGGCACGAGCCGCCAATTGAGCGGAACCATCACGGCACCGATCTTTGCGATCCCGAAATAGGTCTCGATGTACTCGGCGCCGTTCATCATCAGTACGGCCACCCGGTCGCCCTTGGCGACACCCTTCTCCAGAAGGGCGTGGGCGATGCGATTGCTGCGCGCGTTCAGCTCGCGGTAGCTGAACCTGCGGTCCCGCTCGACCTCGACCAGGGCTTCCCGATCGGGCCCGAGTGCGGCGCGTTTAGCCAAGAAGAGTCCGAGATTCTCACGCATCGGGGTATTAGACTCCGTTCGGTCGAAGAGGGGAAGGGGAAAGCTGCAGATGGAACCGCTCGAGGCGGCATGGCTCGGGATCGTGCAGGGGCTGACCGAGTTCTTTCCCGTCTCGAGCTCCGGGCATCTGGTGATCGCCGAGGCTCTGCTGGGTCACATCGAGGAGGGCGTGCTCTTCGAGATTGCCGTCCACGTGGGAACCCTGGTGGCGATACTCGCCTTCTACCGGGAGCGTATCACCGCTCTGATCAACGGCCTGGTGGCTCGCAAACCGGAGGCCTGGAGCTACGCCGGGAAACTCGTGCTGGCCACCCTGCCCGCCGTGGTGGCCGGGCTCACCGCGAAGCCCTTCATCGAGTCCCTGTTCGGAGAGCCGCGCGTGGTCGTGCTGACTCTCCTGATCACTGGCAGCGTGCTGCTGACGATCCGCCGCACCCAACCCCGCGCCCATGCGTCCCTGCCCAACTGGTCGCAGGCCTTTTGGATTGGCTGCGCCCAGATGCTCGCGATCGCGCCCGGAATCTCGCGCAGTGGCTCGACCCTGGCGGTAGCGCTGGCCCTCGGCGTTGCGCCACTCGCGGCCACCGAGTTCTCATTCCTGATGGCCGTTGCGGCGATCACCGGTGCCGCGGTGCTCGCGATCCCGGAGGCGAGCGCCGCAGACTCCGCGATGCTCATCGCGTGTGGCATCGGTGCGGTGACGGCCGCCGTGTCAGGCCTGTTCGCACTCCGTGCGTTCGTCAGGCTCCTGGAGCGCCAGCGCTTCCATCTCTTTGCCTACTACTGCTTTGCCGCGGCACTCGCATTTGCCGCCTTCCTGCTCCTCGGCTGAACGCCACAGAGGGGACGCTCAGGGTTCGAGGATCGGGTGCAGGCGCTGGGCGGGTGTGGTGTCGCGCAGTTTCTTCAGCGCGCGCGCTTCGAGCTGGCGGACACGCTCCCGGGAGAGCCCGAGATGCTGGCCGATCTGCTCGAGGGTGTGCTCTTCTTCGCTGCCCAGGCCGTAGCGCAGCCTCGGGATCAACTGCTCCCGTTGGGAAAGGGCGCCGATCAGGTGACCGACACCGGAACGCATGCGGTCGTCATCGATCCCGCCATCGGGAAATGCCGCGGCGGCGTCCGGGACGAAGTCTTCGAGCCGCTTCTCCGTGCCGGCCACCGAGGATTCCAGGGAGATCGCCTCTCGGCTGAGCCGATCGAGGGCCTCGATCGCCTGGGTATCGGTCTCGAGCGCCGGTGCCAGCTCCGCGGGTGTGGGCTCGCGGCCGAGCTTGCCGGTCAGCTCCGCCTTGATCCGCTGGCTGCGTTGCAGCCGGTCGTGCACGTGCGAGGGCAGGCGGATGGTCCGCGAGTGGTTCTGGATCGCCCGCACCAGGGCCTGGCGGATCCACCAGACGGCGTAGGTGGAGAACTTGAAGCCGCGCCGATGGTCGAACTTCTCGACGGCGCGAATCAGCCCCAGGTTGCCTTCTTGGATCAGGTCGGGGAAAGACAGGCCGAGGTTCCGGTAGTCCTTCGCAATCGCGACGACGAGCTTCAGGTTGTGCTCGATGAAGCGATTCTTCACCGCCGTCAGCCGATCCTGTGCGGCTTCGACATCGTTCCAGTAGGCGCTGAAGGCGACCTTGCCGTGTCCGGCGTGGGCCTCGAGTTCCTTCAAGCGCCGGCTGCCCTTGCGGGCGCGCCGCAGCTCGCGGCCCAGTCCCCGGATCTGATCGCGGAGTTCGGCGAGAAGCGCAAGCGAGAGCCTTGCGTTGTGCAATTCGGTTGCCATGCCATTGTCGGCTCGCGTCCACTGGGCTTTCGGCGAGCGCGTATTCAGCGCGTCGCGCCGCTTTACATGCCGGCGCAGTCGCTGGATCGAGTTCTCGACCCGGCTGGCGATCTCGCCGGTGTCCTCGTCTCCCGATGACTCGGAGAGCTTCGCGCCGGTATGCGACATCGCACGGAGCGTGTCCCAGCGTTCGATCACGTGGCGGGCACAGGCAGGGATCGCGTAGAGCGCGTCGCGAAGCTGGCCCGTGGCGGCCTCGAGCTCTTTGGCGAGCACGACCTCTTCTTCACGCTTCAGCGTCCGGGTGCCGCCGATATCCTGGAAGTACGATTCGAGGGGCCGCCGATCCCGTGCGCCTTCGTAGTCTTCGACCGAGGGGGCGGGCCTGGCACCCTTCGCCGCCGGGGCGGGGAGGGTCGGCGTGGTGGCTTCGGCTCGCATGGGCTCGTCCAAGTTCACTGGCTCCTTGCTCATTTGGGCGGCGGGTTCAGGAGAAAACCGGCAAAAGATCACCCGGGGGGGAGAAT
>JAAELW010000455.1 GCA_024226235.1 bacterium | reverse complement strand
ACTGTCAGGGCAGCGCCCACGCCGAGGCCCGACAGAAGCAGCCGCGAGGCGGAGCCCAAGCCCCAGAGCAGAAAACGATCCACCACAGCCGGGTCCGCCAGGCCGAACTCCAGGCGGCGCTTCATCAGGCGGTAGTAACGAAGCGGCTCGTAGGAGACCCAGACATTGGAGCCGAAGATGCCCAGCAGGAGGACGGCGCCGCCCACATTGTCATAGCGGGCGGTCGGGAAACCTCCGGTCAGTCCGTAGATCGCGAGACCGCTGAACATCAGGGATCCCAGGATCCATACGGCAGCGGTGGCGAGCGGGTCGTCGGGCCGGAATACGCGACGGGTGAAGACCAGCGTGGCCAGCAGGCCCATGCTGGTCACGAGGTTTCCGAAGCCGACGAACGCCCCGCGCCACGTCGGGTCCATCTCGATGCCGAGTTCGAAGCTGGCCACTGCGATGCAGAGCAGCAGGTAGCCCACACCCATCGACAGGATCAGGTGCCAGCCGAGCAGACGCGGGTGCGGATCGCCCGAACTCCTGGCTCGAGAGAGGAGTACGAAACCCAGTCCGAAGGCCGTCAACAGGTATGCAGCCTGCACGACTCCGGAAGCGATTCCAATGGAACCGTAGATTTCGAACACAGAGGTCCCCCGTCGAGTGAGTACTCCAATTGCTCGCTCGGCTGAACGACGAGGCACCTTGAGTCCGAATCTCATGGGATTCCCGGAGCGCCCACGGGGGATGGTACGGCCAACTTCCTCGTTGAATCAACGAGATCGTTCCCTCGAAGGCCACTGCATCTTCCTCTCCGGACGACCAGTTTGTGTTGCCCTCAGGCCAGTTCTCGCGCTCTCCGAATGACGACTCTGTCTCTCATCGTCGGCCGGTAAAGCCCGCTCTGGAGCGCGACCGTCCAATCTCGGAGGTTGAAGGATCCCCGATGCAGGCATGCCACGAACGCGACCATGCCGTAGACCAGCCAACCCCAGTCGCCTCGGTGTTCCTTCGCGGTGCAACTCGATGGAGAGGCCTGGAACGACACTTCCGGCAGGCTTGCCTTCTCCGTCAGGCGGCCATGGCCGTCGCGATTGCGGGAGAAGGCGAGGGCGCGTCGATGAAGACGTCTGCTTCCGACCTCGAAACGATCCCTGCGAAACACCATCGACGACGCTCACCTCGCGGCGCCACCCTTGCTTCGTTCAACGATGACTTCGCAGTGGTCCGAGAGAGCGGACTCCGCTGGGAGTAGCTCCCCAATAGAAGGGGCTGCTCGCAATCGCCCGACGCCCTTCACCCGTGAGGGCCTCTACAACTGATATGGAGCGACCGGTTGAACAGCGGCGGGAGCTTGTGATCAGTTCTACAATCCCGTCTGCCTGCCCCTGCACTTTCACCCGGTCCCGACTGGGTCCGCGTGGCAGAGTACGAACGCCACCAACCGGAGCAGACGCTGCTCCACGAAGTCGTTCGGGAGCAACTCGAGTCGTTCCTCTCCAGTGCCAGCGAGCAGGGAGCGCCCATCGCTCGCTTCGTCGAACGCGAACTCCGTGCTTATCTGGATTGT
>JAAELW010000454.1 GCA_024226235.1 bacterium | reverse complement strand
GCCGCCCGAGCCGGGCGGGAAGTTCTGCAGCTCGAGTCGCGCGTCATCGGCAAAGAGGCCGAGCAGGTCATCGAGATGACCTGCGTCCAGGTAGTAGAGGTACTCGTTGAAACGGGCCCGGCAGGCCTCGATTGCCTCGATGCGTCGGACTCGTTTGCGAAGATCTTCGATCTCGTCGATCGTAGGATCAGCCATCTGATGCGCCTCCTTCCTTCTTCCATTGTTTCTTTTGGGTTGCCAGTCGGCGCAGGTGCGCCAGCGTCTGGCCGCACCAGGCCAGCTCCGCCTCACGGATCGCCCGACCATGGTGTAGGGTCATCAGCCAATAGGGCTGGTCCCGATGCTGCGCGCCCGGGCCGCGCAGGGCGGACGCGATGTCGTCCAAATACGCGAGGTCTTGCTCGCACTGTTGGCGGTAGTCTCGAATCAGCTTCTGGCACGTCTCGGAGGAGACACGATTGCCGAGGCTCAACTTCAGCAGGATCTCCGATCGCTGGGGCTGGGGCTCCGGGGGCATCGCGAGCCACTCGCGCAGCTCCTTGCGTCCAGAGGGTGTGATCGAATAGAGGTTGCGCATGGGCTTGCCCTTGCGCCTCTCTTCGGTGCAGGTCGCGAGCCCCTCGTCCACGAGCTGGCGCAGGATCGGATAGATCTGCCCGTAGCTCTCGCTCCAGTAGTGCCCGAGGTTGCCTTCGACGTGTTTCTTCATCGCATAGCCCGTCTTCAAGCCCATGCTCAGCATGCCGAGCACGGCATATCGCGAGCCGCGACGACGTCTCTTGGGGGGGGGCACGGCGGGCTCTCCATCACGTCTGGCGCCCTGGGTGGATGAAATGGGTGGCGAGCGCTATCAATGAGATCTATATCAGTTAGATATAGCCTGCGTCAACACCTCATCAATGGGATGGAAGGGAGGGCCGGTCGGTGGAGGGTTTCGACGGAAGAGTGGCCGTGGTGACCG
>JAAELW010000453.1 GCA_024226235.1 bacterium | reverse complement strand
GGAGGGACAGTCGGCAACTTAACAAATGGGACCGGCCCCTATCTTAACGGCCCCTGTCTTGACGGGATGCCCTAGTTCTTGGCTTCTTGTAGCGCTGCGGTGAGGGCTGGGATGATGTCGAAGAGGTCGGCGACGACGCCGAGTTGTGCGACTTCGAAGATCGGTGCGTCAGGGTCCTTGTTGATGGCGACGATGAAGTTCGAGCCCTTCATGCCGACCAGGTGCTGAATGGCACCAGAGATGCCGGCGGCGATGTAGAGCTTCGGCGTCACGACCTGGCCCGAGGAGCCGACCTGGTACTCGTGGGCCAGCCAGCCGGCATCGACGACCGGACGCGAGGCGCCCATCGCGCCGCCCAGCACGGTGGCCAGGGGCTCGATGACCTCCTTGAATTTTTCCGGGTCGCCCACCCCGCGTCCGCCTGAGACGATCACCTCGGCAGCGGAGAGATCGACACCCTTCGATTCGGCCACCTTCGTTTCGACGAACTTCGAGCGCGAGCCCGAGGTGTCGACCGAAAGACTCTCGGTGGTGCCGTCGGTCGAACCCTCGAAAGCCGCCAGCGCGCCGGGCTGGACGGTGACGACCGCCTTGCCTCCGGGCACCTTGATCCGGGCGTCGAGCTTGCCATTGAAGACCCGGCGGATGTAGGCGCCGTCCTCGTAGCCGAAGGCGTCGGAGACGAACGCGACGTCCAGGCCCGCCGCGATTCGCGGAGCTACATCCCAACCAGTCGGCGTGTTGGAGACGAGCACCACGTCGGCGCCAGAGGCATCGACCGCAGCCCGGATCGCTGCGCCGTAGCCTTCTACGTTGTAGTTGGCGAGCGAGGCGTCGTCGGCCACGTAGACCGTACCGCCGCCCTTCTTGGCGAAGCTCTCGGCCTCACCGGCAACGCCGCTGCCGATCACCAGGCTCTTGACGTCTCCGTCCAGCTTTTGGGCGAAAGCGGCCAGCTCGTAGCTGGCTTCGCGAATCGCGCCGTCCTTGATTTCCGTGACGATGAGAATGCTGCCCATCGGTGTTCTCCTTCTGCAGGCCTTCCTAGAGGAGGCCCAGCTCCTTGATCTTGCCTACGAGCTGGGTCACCACCTCGTCTGTCGAGCCTTCGATGATCTCTGCGCCCTCGCCCCGCACCGGTGCGTAGATCTTCTCGATCTGCGCCTTGGCGGCGCCCGCGCCGATCTGGCCTGAAAGCCCCAGGTCGCCTGCGCCCTTCGTATCCAAGGGCTTCTTCTTGGCGGCCATGATGCCCTTGAGCGACGCGTAGCGGACCTGGTTCAGGCCAGACTGCACGGCGATCAAGCACGGCTTCGCAAGGTCGACCACCTCGAGCGCGCCACCTTCGAGCTCTCGCTCGCAGCGGTACCCGTCGCCCTCGGGCTCGGCCTTCATGACGGCGGTGGCACTCGGCACACCCATCATCTCAGCCACCATCGGCGGCACGGCGGAAGCGTTGCCGTCGTCGGACATCAGCCCCGTAAGGACGAGGTCCGGGCTCTCTTCCTTCGCTACGGCCGCCAGTATCTTGGCGATGCCGAGCGCATCGGAGCCGTCGATCTCCGCGTCTTTCACGTGAACGGCGCGGTCGGCGCCCATGCCGAGCGCGGTGCGCAAGGCCTGGGTCACTCGATCGGGACCGATCGACACCACCACGACCTCGGCTTCGCCGGCATCCTTGATGCGCAGCGCCTCTTCGAGGGCAAAGGTGTCATAGCTGTTGATCTCGAACTTGATGCCGTCTTCTTTGATCCAGGTGCCCGCGCCATCGATATCGAGACGGGCATCCTGGTGCGGCACCTGTTTCAAGCAGACCAGGATCTTCATCGGGACAGAGCCTCCGGGTTACGGTCAAAGGGGGCCCGAGGCGCTCCGGTCCCAACGGGGGAGGGGGCTTCGAGCGAGGGCGGACGGTAACGGAGTGGTGTGCGTATTTCAACAATCCCGGCAGGGGAAAGCGCCCCAGATTCGAGGGCTTACGGCGTCGCTGAAACCTAGTAACCCATGAAACCGAGGAAGTCCTCGAGTCGGGTCACTCGTAGGTACGGGTTCGTGCGTTTCTGCTCGGCCAGAGTCGAGGATGGCTCGGTCGAGTAGAGGTGCCCCGGGTAGAGGAGCGTCTCGTCCGGCAGCTTGCCCAGCTGGTCGTGCAGGCTGTGATAGAGCGCTTCCGGATCGCCGCCCGGCAGATCGACGCGTCCGCAGCTGCCGAGGAAGAGGGTGTCGCCCGAAACCAGGCTGGCGGCTCCACCCGCGGTCTCGACCAGGAAGCACTGGGAGCCTGGCGTATGGCCTGGGGTGTGCAGCAGGCGGATCGTCACCGCGCCGAGTTCGATCGTATCACCGCCTTCGCGGCGTACGATGTCGCTCTCGGAAACACCCGTCACCTGGCGAAGCCCATCCGCTTCTTCCTTGTTGACGTGCACCGGCACCGGATGGCGGGCCATCATCTCCGCCAGTCCCTCGATTTCCATTCCGAAGACGGATCCACCCACGTGATCCTGGTGGTAGTGGGTGACGAGCGCGCCGACCACGTTCATTTCATCAGCTGCGGCCTGGTCGAGGAGTCCGGCGACGTTCCAGGCGGGATCGACGAGCACGCATTCCCGGGTCTCACGGCTCCCCACCAAGTAGACGAAGTTCGCCATCTCGCCGGCGGGGATCTGATGGAAGTAGAGGTCGCTGGGTTCGCTCACGTATCCTCCTGGTCGGAGCAGAGTGCAACATCAGTGTCGTTCGCGCTCTTCGGCCCGGACCTCGAGCATCTTGGTCCGGTGTCGCCGGGCTTCCATCTCTTCGAGCGCCTCGATTTCCGCAGTGCGGGCGCGGAGCTTCTCGACGTTCGTGACCGCGGTGTCCGGCGGGCCGCTCGCCACCGCAGGTGCGTCCCCGGAGAGTTGGCCCCCCGGCCGAAACTCCACCCTTCGCACCACTTCGTGTCTCGTACCCTTCTGGTCTCGCGCCAGGAACCGCAGCTCGTTGGTACCCGGAGCCAGTTCGACGAACGCGTCGAAGCTGCCGTCCGGAAAGACCCGGAGCGCCCGGGCCGCTTTGCCGGTCGTCGCGTTGCCGACCTCCAGGTGGGCGAGGCCCACGAGGTCGAGCTGGCGCAGGCGGTTCACGATCAGGCCGGGCCGGGTCACGGTTTCGAGCCGGCCGGAGGTCCAGCCGGTCATCCGGGCGAGTACCTCCAAACCGCTCTCCGCCTCGGGGCCGATCGCGAACGCGAACAAGCGGATGTCGTCCCGGCCTGCGGCCACTGCCGCTTCGAGGGCGAAACGATCGGCCCGGTTGCCGAGCAGCGGACGGGTCGGGGAACCATCCGACAGGAACACGATCGAGCGCAGGCGGTTGTCAGGGAGGCCCAGGGGAGGGCGCAACAGGTCGTGCGCCTTCTCGACGGCTGCCTGGTAGTTCGTACCGGCGGATTCCCAGTAGAGATCGCGGGGTACATCGACCAGCGCGCTGGTGAGCTCGTCCCGGCTGCTGCCGAGGGGTGCGACGATCCGTGCTTCTTCCGCGAAGGTGACGACGCCGACGCGAAAACGCGCGGGGTCGAGGCGGGATGCGAGGGCACGAGCTGCCTCGAGCTCGGCAGCAAGGACCGTGTCCTCGAAGTCCTGTTCGTCGCGCAGGCGCTTCACGAGTGGGGATTCGCCTGTCTGCTCGACGAGCCAGGCGAGCAACTCCGGATCCGTCTTGCCGGCCGGCCCGTCGCCGTCGAGTTCGAGCCCGGAATCGAGCAGCGTGCTCTCCGAGACGTCTAGAGCGATCACGACATCGTGGCCGTCTCCGCGGCGGTTGCCACCGTGCCCCTGGACCTCGAACAAGGCCTGGTCGGTGGCGTGCCCGTCCTCGGCCGGCGCATCGACTTCCAGAAATGGGCTCGCGGCCTCCGCCCAGGCGGGCGTCAACGCCAGAGCGAGCAGCAGGAGCGAGCGGGCCAGGGGGCGAACATCCACCTGGGGATCATCGCCCACGAAGGCCGATTGCACGACCTCGAGGGCATCGCAGCTATGCGTCGTCGCCGAGCGTCTTGAGGATCCAGGCCTCCAGTGTGGCGAACACCTCGGCCTCGACTTGTTCCGCAGTACGGCCGGATTTCTTCGCCACTTTGAGGGTGTGGTCCGCTTCGTCGATCACGTGCAACTGCACCGGTGCGCCGACTCGTCCGAGGGTGGCTCGCAGGGCGGGCAGGTCGCAGTGCCGGTCCTTGTTCCCCTGTAGGAAGAGCATCGGGTTGATGATCCGCCACAGCCGGTCCGCCCGAAAGTCTTCGGCCTTGTCCTGCTTGTGCAGCGGGTAGCCCATGAAGAAGATGCCTTCGATGCGCAGGCGCGAGGTTGCCGCGTGAGCTGCGGCCAATGCGCCAACGTTCTTGCCGCCGATGAATACATGAGCCGGAGCCGCCGTCGGATCGCGTCCGAGCAGGTTGACCGCTGAATGGAAGGTGCGCAGCAGGATGCTCGTATCATCGGGCTTCTTCTTTCCCGCCTGCTGGTAGGGGAAGCAGAAGCGCAGGGTCAGGAACTTGCGCTCAGTCAGGGATCGCTGAAGGCCCTCGATCAACGGGTCTTCACCTGCCTGGGCCTGGGCGAGGACGACGCTGATCCGCGAACCCGTGGGCCACCATTCAGGTATGCCGAGCACTCCCTTGACCGAATCCAGTCCGTGGACCGGCTCGGAAAGCGGGATCTCGATGTCTTGGTACTGGGCTTGGGCCATGGCCAATAGGTGCCCTCCTGTCCCCTGGTGCGGCTTCCATCGTGGTTTGGCGCGCGGCTCGGCGCGGGGAGGCATTCTGGGGCCTCGCGCCCCAGGACATTCCGCCGCGCAGGATACCGGTTCGGATTTCCAGGGGTAGTGGGGCTCTCCTCATCTCGATACCTTGAAGGCTGCAACCCCTCGGGACCACAATGGAAAAAGTCCTCATCACCGGTATCGCCGGGGGCCAGGGGCGGCTACTTGCGAGCCGTCTGATGGCCAATTTCACGGTTTGTGGCGTGGACTGGACGCCGTGGCCGAACCCTCCCGACGAGATCTCGGTCTACACCCTCGACCTGCGCAAGCGCAGATTCGAGGATGTCGTGCGAACCGAGCGTCCGGATGCCGTGGTCCACCTGGGCATGATCCGCCACTTCAAGGGGGATCCGAAACGTCGCCACGATGTGAATGTCCGTGGTACGAAGCAACTACTCGACCACGCCGTGGAGTATGGCGTCCAGAAGATCGTGGTCGTCTCGAGCGGCTACGTATACGGTGCTTTTCCCGAGAACCCCTTCTATCTGGATGAAGAGCATCCGCTCTCCGCCAGCCGCAGCTACCCGGAGATTCGCGATCTGGTGGAGGTCGACAGTCTGGCGGCGGCCTTCCTATGGAAGTACCCGCACATCCGTACGGCGGTCCTGCGGCCGGTGAATGTTCTTGGTGCGAGTGTGCGCACGATGATCGCCAACTATCTGCGACGCGAGCGCGTGCCGACCGTACTCGGGTTCGATCCGATGATGCAGTTCCTGCACGAGTCCGACATAGCCGAGGCGATTGCCCAGGCGCTCGAGCAGGGCCTGCAAGGCGTCTTCAACGTGGTAGGCCCGGGCCAGGTGCCGCTGCATACGGCGATTCGCGAGACCGGGGGCCAGGCGACGCCGATCCTGGAGCCGCTCTTCCGCCCGGCGATACGCATGCTCTTCGGTGCCGGAGTCGTGCCCTGGCCGCCCGGCGCGCTGGACTATCTGAAGTTCCCGGTGACGCTTTCCGGTGAGCGCTTTGCCGAGGCCACGGGCTTCCAACCCTTGTTCGGGCTGGCCGAGACGTTCGCCAGCCTGCGAGCAGGTCGCTAGCGATGGCGCAGCGAAACGGGCTTCTCGAGGGGATTCGCGACCTGGCCGGTTCGGCGATGCCGTCGGGTGTGAAGGAACTCCAGCGGGAGATCGCCGATCGGGTACGGAAGATCCCGACGATGTTGAACGAGTTCGGCTACGACGCGTTTGGCTTGCACCCGGAGACGGCCAGCCGCCAGATGCTCGCCGCGGCGCTGGCCTACCGTTACTACTTCCGGGTCGAGACCTTCGGCATCGAACGGGTACCGCCGGGCGGCGTGCTGCTGATCTCAAACCACGCGGGTCAGCTTCCCTTCGATGGCATGATGCTGGTCGTTGCGATGCTGCTCGAGGGTGAGCCACCGCGGCTGGCCCGGGGCATGGGCGAGTATTGGATTCCCCAACTGCCCTTCATGAGCTGGGCGGCCGAACGCGGTGGCAACCTGGTCGGGACGCCGGAGAACTGCGTGGCGCTGCTCGAGGCCGGCGAGTGCGTGATGGTGTTTCCCGAAGGTGTGCGTGGAATGAACAAGACCTTCGATCAGCGTTACCAGCTGCAGCGTTTTGGTCAGGGTTTCATGCGCCTGGCGCTCCAGACGGGTACACCGATCGTCCCGGTCGGGATCGTCGGCTCCGAGGAGCAGAATCCGGGGCTCGCGAATTTCGAATCGCTGGGCAAGCTGCTTGGCATGCCCGCCTTTCCGATCACGCCGATGTTTCCACTGCTGGGGCCGCTCGGCATGCTGCCGCTGCCCGTGAAGTACCGCGTCCATTTTGGGGAGCCGATTCATTTCGACGGGAAGAGCTCGGATGAGGACGAGGTCGTGCAGCAGAAGGTGGATCGGGTACGAGTGGCGATCGATGACCTGCTGGCCGATGGCCGCGAGCAGCGGGAAGGAGTGTTTCGATGAACAGGGCAGGGCGGCTGGTCCGATTCGTCCTCGGATTGCCCATCGGGCTGCTCTGGATGGGTTGCCTGACAGAGACGGTGGATCCAGCGGTAGAGCTCCCGACTCAGCTTTCCGTCAGCCGGGACGTGCCGCCGGCCGGCGTTCCCTCGGTGCTGGTACTGGCAAGCGTTGCGGGCCTCACACCTGAGCTTCACATCGAGGGTGGTCCCATGCCGGTCCTCACGGCTCTGGCTGAGGCTGGTGTGGCGGCTCAGCGTGTCGAGGTGGTGATGCCCGAGAGCGCCTACCCGGTGCACGCCACATGGGTGAGTGGCCGTCGCCCCCGGGATCACGGCATTGTCGGCGACCGACTGATCGGGGAGCGAGGGCTGCGCCGCAGTCGGCCATGGCATGCAAGCCACGCTCGCACACGAACACTCTGGGATGGGCTCGAAGGGAAGGTGCTCGCGCTGGACTGGCCCTCGACCCAGGGTGCGTCGGTAGCGGCCGTCCTGCCGGACGTGCAGCCGACCCGGCGCGGTGAGACGTGGCTCAGCGCGATCGCCGATTCGACAACACCCTGGCTGTTGGCTCTGGCCAAGTCGGCGCTGCCGGCCGTTGCCGTGGCGGGCCCGGAACGCGATCGCTTCCTCGTCGAGGCGGCTTGCGCAGCCCTGACCTCGTCTCAGCGACCGCGGCTGCTGCTGGTGCGCTTGCGCGGGCCCGAGCGCCCACTGATCGAACAAGGGCCCGGTGCTGCAGACGCAGCTTTCGCAGAGGCGGATGAAGCGTTGGGTCGCTTGCTCGGATGTCTGGCGGCCGGCCCGGGGCTGGCCGATTCGGCACTGGTCGTCGTCGGGGATCGCGTCATGCGCCCGGTGCATACGGCCGTTCGCCCGAACCGGGCGTTGGCTCATGCAGGCCTGTCCAGTGATGCTGCCTGGCAGGCACTGGCACGCTCGAACGGCGGCTCGGCCTTCGTCTACGCCAAGAACCCTGAGGCCGCTCTGCAGGCACGGACCGTTCTGGCCAAGGAGGCCAGCGCGACTGGTGCGTTCCGGGTGGTTTCGGCAGAAGAGATGATTGCCCATTCAGCAGATCCGGAGGCCTGGTTCGGTCTCGAGGCGAGTCCGGGGTTCGTCTTCCTGGACAGTATGCGAGGGCCGCTCGTCGCACCGTCACCCCTGCGTGCCGCTGCCGGCTACTTCGCGCCGGCCGCGACTTCACCTGCTTTCGTGGCCTGGGGGCGCGGCATTCGCGGTGGCATCGTTGCGCCGAGCCTGCATCAGCTGGACGTGGCGCCGACGCTGTCTCAGTTGTTGGAGACTGAGTTGCCGGACGCAGAGGGTCGCAGCCTGATCGGCTTGCTCCGAATCCCCGGTTCGGTGGCCGCCGCGCCGCCGGAGGAGGAGGGTCTGGATGCCCACTAGCCAACGCGAAGGCCGTATCCCCTCGGTCGAGATCGAACTCGGGAGTCGTGAGCAGCGCTTCTACGATCGCGTGCGCGGACAATTGAAGGCGCCGGTTCACGGGGAATCGACCGGCCTGAAGGACGTCCTGCTGCTGCTTCCGGACCTCACCGTCCTGATGTTCCGCCTGCTGCGCGACGATCGGGTCGCCATCGGAGACAAGGCCATCGCGCTGCTTGGTGTCGGCTACGTGCTGTCACCCATCGATCTGATCCCCGATTTCATATTCGGCCCGTTCGGCCTCATCGACGACGTGCTCGTCCTCTCGGCGACGCTCTCCCGCCTCGTGAACCACGTTCACCCGGACGTCGTCCGCTCCCATTGGGCCGGCCAGGGTGATGCCCTCGACGCCATCCAACGAATCTCAGGCTGGGCCGAAGACCAATTCACCACCAGCTTCTTCAAGAAGCGGGGCCAGAAGTAGAAGTCAAGAAGCGGGGCCCTGCTGCTCGACTCCGCTTTTCAATTGTTCTCGGTCGGCGGCGGGGATGCGGCGTACTCGGCCATTCGAGTC
>JAAELW010000452.1 GCA_024226235.1 bacterium | reverse complement strand
TCAGAGGCGGGCGCTCACAGTGTGGCCTCTCGATGTCTTCTTGGCTTGTCATCAGCCCGCACTTCTGCCCATCTCCTTCTCCAGCTCGACCACACCGCCGACCATGGCCGCGAACGCCTCGCGTTGCTCCTCGTCTTCGAGGTCGACGAGCTCGCGGAGCTTCCTCTCCGTCACCAGGCGCTCGGGAGTGCCCGCCTGTCCCGTACCGCCGATCACACCCACCGACGTCTCGGTTTGCTTTCCCGGGAAATGACCTGAGATCGGCCTGACGGTCGTGTCCCATGAAGGCCGGTAGTTGGTGGCGGAGGCCGGAATGGGACACAGCAAAAAGGCGTGTCTCATCTCTGTTCCGGGGACCTGAGGGCGGTGCTCAGAAAGGGCTCTCGTCGTGATCGAAGCTGAGGTCATCGGTTGGTGGCGGCGGGGCCCCCAGAAACTCGATGCGGTCAGCCATTCGCCCGCCGTGTTGTCGCCAGATGGCGCGGATGACGGCCTCGAGGAAGGTGACGACGTCGAGTGCCTGCTCGCCGGACCAGTAGGCCGGGATGTTGACGTGTTTCATCGGTGACCTCCCGTGGAGCCCTGAAAGAGCGGATGGGCCTGGATCATGTTCTTGACGAAATCGCCGCCGATGTCGTCCCGGCCGCGGACCGCCGCCAGGATCAGTGCCTGGAGGGCCAGCTGGTTGATGGTGCGGGGTCGGCCCGCGGAAGCGTTGAAGAGGTGCCGGACGGCGTCGTCGGTGAAGAGGCTGGGCGGGACCTCGGCCCGTTCGAGGTGGAAGCCGACGTAGTTGCGAGTGTCTTCGAGGCCGAAGGGTCGTAGGCCCTGGACGTAGGAGAAACGGGTGCGGAGCGGCTCGAGAGCGGGATGTGTGAGCGTGGTCAGCAGCTCCTCGGTACCGCTGAGGACGATGGAGAAGCGATCCTCGGAGTCGAGGTCGAAGCTCGTCAGCCGCCGGAGCAGATCGATGACAGCCACCGGCAAGCCTTCGCAGTCGTCGACGAGCAACCCGGGGTGAGCGCCGTGGTCGTTCTGGTGGTTGACGAGGTGGGCCTGGGCCTGGTCGAAGAGGTCGGCGCCGTGCATGCGCATGGGCAGACCGAGATTGCGACAGAGCGAGCGCAGGAAGCCGGTAGGTGTGGTGGGCAGATAGGAGAAATCAATGACACGCCAGCGGGCCTGGTCGAGGCCGTAGATGAATCGGCGCAGGGTGATGCTCTTGCCCACGCCCGGCGGCCCGCTGACCAGGGAGATGCCGCGGACGTCGGTCCACATCTGCAGCCCGTGGAGCAGTTCGCGCTGGCTGGTGGAGTCAAACATCTGGACCGCTTTCATGTTCTTGGAAAAGGGCATGCGCGTGAAGCCGAAGTGGCTGCGCAGGCGCATCTTTTCGTTCCAGGTGGCGTCGGTCATGATTGTTCCTTTCGCAGTGAATCGTCACGGATCGCTTCGAGTACGACGGTGCTGTGGATGTCGTCGGGCAGGCCGGTGGCGAGCAGTCTCTCGACGACGTTCCGGGCACGCTCTGGATCGAAGGGACCGTAACGATCGAGGTATTCGCGGACCGCTGCCTCGTCGATGGCGGTGGCGTCGAGCGCCGTGCGGAGCAGCCCGACGACGGCCGTATCGGCCTCCGCTCTGGCCTGGGCGAGTTGTTCGGCGACCTGTCGCGGCGGCAGTTCGTCGAAGCCCGTCTCGCAGCGCTGTTCGACGAGGTGTGCGAGCCAGTTGGCGGTGGGCTCCGCGGGCGCCTGCTTCGACTGAGCCAGACCCGGGTCGCGAGGACGGCGATGGGCGTGCACCTCGAAGGGCCGCGCCCGCTCCTGGAAGACGTCGTCGAGCCACAGCTCCACCTCGTCAAGCTCCTCGGGATCGTAACGGACTTCGATCCGCCGTCGCGCGAGCCGGGCGCCGGCCTGGTAGCGACAGCCGAGGAGCGAGAAGATCGCCGTCTTGTCCGGCGTGCGTCGCTCGCGCCAGCGGAAAGCGTGGTAGAGGCGCTCCTCGTCGGCGTATTCGATCTTCTCGGCGCCGTCGCGCCAGCGGTACAGCGGCTGCTGGCCCGTTTCGCTATGGATCGTGCGGTTGTACTGGGTGTCGGCCCACGCGACGAAGGCCTCGTTGAGCGCGTCGAGGGTGGTGATCTGCGGCGAGGCCGCCAGCTCGGCGAGGAAGGCCGAGCGGATGTAGCGATTCAAGGCTTCTATCTTGCCATGTCCTTGTGGCCGGTAGGTCTTGGTGAAGACGATGCCGTGGATACCGAGGACGGCCACGATCTGCTTCATGTGGCCCGAGCGGTAGACCTTCCCATTGTCATAGTAGACGCGGACGGGGACGCCATATTTTTGCAGACAGCGTCGAAAAACCAGCTCGAGCGCCGGCAGGTCGCCCTTGAAACTGAAGCGACCGTGGAGCAGCAAGCGCGAATGGTCGTCGAGAAACGCATAGAGGTAGGCGCGCCGCATCTTCCCTGGCCGCTCGGGGTCGGGCAGCCAGGGACCCACCAGCATATCGCTTTGCCACAAGTCGTTGGGCCGGTCTGCTTCGCGGCGGTCGAGGTCCTGAGCATCGGGTACGCGGCAGGCCCGCTGGCTCAAGCCTTCGGCCCGCAGCACCCGGTGCAGCGTCGAGCGCCGCAGCAGGCCGGGGCCGAGCAGCCCCATCTGCTCGACCATCGTGATGATGCGGTCGAGTGAGCGCTCGGGCACTTCCCGCCGGAGCCGGCAGACCAGCTCCGCTTGCTCGGGCGTGAGCACCTGTACTCCCCGGCGCGGCCGAGCCTTGTCCATCAGGCCCTCGAGCCCTCGCTTGCGGTAGCGCCGCACCCACACCCGCAACGTCTCGGGTTTCACCGCCATGGGCTCGCCCTCCTCGTCGGTCCAGGTTCTGGCCGCGAGCTGGCGCAGCAGCGGCCCCTTCTGCCCCCGGCCGGGCTGGGCGGCGATGTAGGCGCTGATCACCTCGTAGCGGCACAGCGCCTTCTTCAGTCTCGGGTCGACGATCTCTTCTGCCATGGTCTCCTCCTCGCTCGCAGTGGTTTGGTCGCGAACAGGACGACCGTCGCAGGGGTGGGACACGGACTCGACGTCAGGATTTGTGGGATCGGAATCTGTCGCCGACTTTGTTTTCGGGCGCCACAGGTGTACCGTCCTCTCCCAGGAGTGGGGCTCCGGAAGGTCAAAAATTGCTTTCGGTCTTTGGGTCGCTCCACCTCCCGCGAGCCTCGGTCAGAAGGAGTGCGACGGGGACGTCGAGTCCGAGCGCGCCGCAAAACAGGATGGCGAAGGCCCGCCACAGGGCTACAACCGCGGGCGGGTTTTTCCAGTGTTGCTGCACCAGCGCTTTTGGCGGAGGGAGACCTCCTCTGAACAGGATCTCTACTGGCCGAGGCTCGCTTCTTTCGATAACAGCACGGCGCATCGCCTGCTGGATCTTCAACGCATCGGGCTGAAATTTGTGCAGCCACCGCTGTGCGGTCCGTCGCGAGGCACAGCTCTCCTGCATGCCGGCGATGGGCTCGCTCCTGTCGCGACTGCTCACGCCCTGGCCCGAGTCGAGCCACCCGAACAGAACCAGGAACACCACCAGAACGCTCGCCCCGAACGAAGGCAGCTCCTCGGGCGACCGGCTGTGGCAGGTCGTCGTCGTCCCGACCAGCAGCCAGCGATGCTTCCACAGGGTGATATGTACGAGCGCTCCGTCGCGCAGCACCCATAACCCTCTCGAGAAGTACCCGTGTCCGTGCCAGTGCCCGTCGCTCGGGCGCTCGCCGTAGAAGACGAAGCTGCCATCGGGCCGAGGTAGGTACACCTGCGCCGCCGTCAGCAAGCTCGTCGCCACGAGCTGCCTGAAGATCAACGCCGGGATGCAGACCGTCACGGACGACGATCACTCCACAAACGATCAGCCATCGCCAATTTCGGGCAGTCCCAGCCTCGGCTCTCGGGAGGCTCCGATGGGATCAGGTCGCTGGAAATGAAACGAACGGGCGCTCAGCAGAAACCGTTACGCGGGATGAGACAGTATCGCTCACCGACCGACGGTCTCACCCGTCTTCCCTTGTACCTGAGATAGGACTCCACGCAGTTTTCGAGCCTCGGTCGCGACGGTTCGGGCTCGGGGTTTTCGACCCGGAGCTCCTCGCGCAGCTGACTCCGCAGCTCGTC
>JAAELW010000451.1 GCA_024226235.1 bacterium | reverse complement strand
GTGCCGTCGTTCCGACACTCGTAACCGTTCTCCAGGAAGAAGTCGGTCAGTAGTTCCCCGTACTCTGCAGTGACCTCGGGCAGCTGTTCGTGGTGTTCCCGCTTGAACCGAGCCAGCCGGGGGAAGTCACCCAGGGAGTAATCGGCGAGGTAGGGTTCCTCCAGCCAGTGGACGCCCGGGTCGATCGCGTCCGCCCGCAGCCGGCCATCGATGCGCGTCTTGCGCATAGCGCGGTCCGGCTTGCCGGCCTTTGCGGCGAGTTCGAAGGCTGCGTCGCGGTTCTTCTTCTTCTGCTCTTCGATCGAAGAGAGGGCACCCGCTGGCTCGACGAGGCTCATCAGATAGCTGTAGTACCCAAAAACGGCCGGATTGCCCTCGAGCCGCACGTCGGAAGCGAGGAACTTCCGCACCTCCTCATCCGGGCCGGCCTGTTCAAAGGTTGCAATCTCATGCTCTGACGCGAAGACCAATGTCGCCCCCGCCTCTTCACTCGCCTCCTCGTCTCGCTGAACTTGAATCCGTCCGTTGCGGATCGCCACCACGATGTTCACCGAGCCATCTTCGGTCCGGATGCGGACGACGCCTTCGATCGGATCGGGCTTGGCGATGCCAGGGCGCGCCTCCCCGAACAACGCATCCCGCAACTCGGGATCCGACTCGAACAACCCCGCGACACCCGTGAGGTTCAGGTACAGCCTCTGTCCCGGAGTATCCGCTGCGACTTCTTCCATTCGTTGCATGGTGGCACAAATCGGACGACATGCCGGCTCCCTCGGAGTCTCTGCTAAACAGGGAAGGGGAACCGCGTTGATGACCGAGAGCCTCGAGCCCACGCCCGACGGCAGCCACACCGAGATCGCTCAGACCGTGAGCGCGATCCTGCTTTGTGTTGCCGGGACTACGATGTACTTGATCCTGCCCCTCTTCGTGGGCGTCGCCGCGGAGCACGTGGGTCTTTCGGATCGCCAGGTCGGCTTGCTGGCCTCTGTCGAGATCGCAGGGATCGGCCTGGCTTCTCTGCTGGCCGTGAGCTGGCAGCATCGCGTGAGCTGGAGGCTCGCGGCCGTGGTGAGTCTCGTCTTCATCGTCGCGGGTGACCTTCTCTCGATTGGTGCCACATCGGCTGGCTCCCTTCTGACGCTCCGTTTCTTTACTGGGTTGCTGGGGGAGGGTCCTGCCTACGCTCTGGGGCTCGCCTGCCTGGGTGAGGAGCGAGAGCCGGACCGTGTCTTCCTGAAGCTCACCGCGAGTCAGGTGGCCTATGCGGCTACGGCCTTGTGGGGCCTGCCGTATGCGGTCTCCTCCTGGGGCTTTCCGGGAATGCTGATCGTCTTCGCATTGATCGCGGCCCTGGTGATCCCGTTCGCGCGCTATCTCCCGCGCAAGAGCCGCAAGGTCAGCTCAGCACCCCGCGCCGCCACCAGCCGCCCGCAGGGTTCCCGCCTGGCACTCGTTGCGCTCGTGTTTCACATGGTGTTCTTCACCGGTGTCGGTTCCATCTGGACCTACGTGGAGCGCATGGGCAGTTCTTCCGGGCTCGCGACCGAGCAGGTGGGGTTGGCCCTGGCTGTCTCGACGGCCATCAGCTTCGTGGGGCTCCTACTGGCGTCCCGCATCGGTGATCGCTTCGGTCGGCGATTGCCCTACGTGTTGGCGGGGATCGGGCTGGGTGCAGCGGCAGTGTTCCTGGCGTTGCCCCTTTCGCTGCTGGGCTTCATTGCAGCCACCGCATTGTTCTCCGTCTTCTGGAACATCGGAGGTGCCTTCCAACTGGGCCTGGCCACCGAACTCGATACGCATGGCCGCTTCCTGGTCCTGGTACCCGCATTCCAGGCAGCGGGAAACACACTGGGGCCGGCGCTGGCTGCCAGCCTGCTGAGTGGCCAGGGCTACCTGCCAGCGAACTGGCTGGGTGGCCTCTGCTGCGTCACGAGCTTTGCCGTCTTCTTCTTCCTTGCGGGAAGAGCTTCTCCTGGTCAACGCATTCCCACTCAGAGGAAACGAAGCAATTGAGTAGAAGCGGTCGGGCGTTACTGGGTCGAATCGGAACTTGGGCGGCGGTGCCGTGGCAAGACCTGGATCGGAAACGCTCCTCGTACGGGCTGCACCTGCCGGCGCTGGACGGTGCTCGTGGGGTTGCCGCCCTGATCGTCGTGGCGAGCCATTCAGGAGCGTTCTCGATGAAAGGGCAGGGGGGCATGGGTGTCCTGTGGTTCTTCCTGCTCAGCGGCTTCGTGCTCTCCCTGCCGTATGTCGAGCGACCTGGTGCTCTCCTGAATACCGCGGAGCTCGGTCGGTTCTTCAGGAATCGCGTGTTGCGCATCGTCCCGATCTACCTGGTTGCGGTGGCACTTCTCTCTACCGGGCCAGGTCGTGGATTGGAGTGGTTCCTCTGGAACGCCTCGTTCATCAAGGGCTGGAACCATCTCTGGAGTGTTGCCGAAGAGGTGCGCTTCTATTTGCTCTTTCCATTGGTCATGGGGGTCCTGGCGACCATACCGGGACGCGTCGCCCGCATCGCCGTCACGTTCGCCCTCCTCATCGCGGCATTCCTCGCGCGACAGCTGCACCTCATCGACATGATGGTGGGCGAGACCAGGGAGTTCTATTTCTGGTTCTTCCTCGGCGGCGTCCTGGTCGGCCAACTGAGCCACGAGCCACGGATTCGGTCGTGGGTCCGGAGCCGGCCCGCGGGTGTCTTGTTCACCTCGAGTTCCCTGCTCATTGGCGCATTCCTCGTCTTGAGTTCGAATGCCATGGTCAGGGATTTCTGGCGTCCCCTGATCCCTGGATTGCGTTCGGGTTTCTCACTCAACGGCTGGGCGCAACCCGAATTGTGGCTGGTTCTCTTCAGCCTGCTGACGATCGATATCGTGTTGCGGCCGAAGGGGCTTGTGGGACGGATTCTCGGGTCGCGCATCGTGCGTCTGGCAGGTCTGCTCAGTTACAGCACCTACCTGTTTCACCTTCCCGTGGTGCTGATGCTCGCGCCTCGAATCGTCGATCGGGAGGCCCTGTTTGCCGCGACGCTGGTCATTTCATATGCGATCGCCTGGCTGGCCTACATCCTGGTCGAACGTCCCGCGCTGGGTTTCAAATCCAAACATGTGCGCGATGAGACCGGAACCGCTCCAGGACGGGTCCCCTGAGAACCTCTGTTCGGGTTCGGGCAGTGCGGCGGCTCAAAGGCTTGATCGGTGGCGCATGCGCCATCCCTTTACCAGGAACATCCCTGGCACAACGTTCAGATCAGGATCGACTCACCAACGCGCACGTCGCGATAGGCAGTGGGGAACGCGTCGCGAAACTGCGCGATGCTCGCATCGCAACTGTCGTGCGGTGACAGCGCGACAACCTTCGGCTCACAGCTGCGCAAGAGGTCGATGTCCTGCTCTACTTCGCCGACCGTGACCGGGCGCCACGGCGGTTTGCCCGTGCCCACGAACCGCTGCACCGGGATGCCCAGCGCCCGGAAGCGCCCGTCGGTCACCGGATAGTGCAACCCGCCGATGATGCCGTGGATCGGCGCGTCGAACAGAGTGCGCGCGCGGGCCACGACCTTGCTCACCGTCTGGTGCCCGCAGCCGACGATGAGCACAATGCCCTTGCCCTCCACGTGGACGGCCAACGCCTGTTCACGGGTCCAGCCGAAGAAGAAGAGCTGCGCCGAAATCGCGCCGATGCTCGCCAAGCCCTCGGCGATGCGCACGGGGCCCTCGACGGTGCGCGGCTGCAGCCCGGGATAGGTCATCGGTTCGGGCACGTACGCGGCTGTCGTGCCAAGGGATGGTTGCCGTCCTCCGGTCAGCGAGAATGTTCGGCGCCGGGACCACGGCATGCCGCCCACGTGGTCCGGGTGCATGTGCGAGATCACGACCGCGTCGAGCTCGTCCTGGGTCACGCCCAGTGTCTGCATGTTCCGCAGCAGTGGCGAGGGGTCGGCCTGCCGCTCGTTCAGTCCCAGGTCGAATAGCACGGTGGCGGAGTCCGTGCGCACGAGATAGGCCACGCCCGCCTCCCCATCGAAGTCGCCGTCTCCGACGTGCCAGTCCGACAACGGCAGCACTTCCAATCGCGTCGTGGTGCCCAGATCCGCCAGCGGTTCCACCCGAGCCTCGGCCCAGTGGCGCTCGGCGCGCCAGCGCCCCAGGTGGAAGCGGACGACCAATGCGAGCATGCCGATCGCGAGCAGAGCAGCGCCCACCAGGATGGTGGCGATCAGTATGGATGCAATGGACACGGTGCGTTCCTCCGGGTGTTGAATCCTGGGGCTCGGCAGGCGGCGGGCGTCACGAGTCCCGTGCCTCTGCGGATACGCGGCACAGTGCACTCCGAAACGGCTTCCTCTTCAAAGGCGATTCAACCTCGGAGGATGCGTCCAGCGCGTATTCCAGGCAGGGCGGTTCCTTCCTTGACGACCTGTTGGCCGTTCAGGAACACGTGATCGATGCCGATTGGCCGGCCAGCAGGGCGGGTGCCCTGCGGCGGTTGGTCGCTGATGCGATCGGGGTCGAAGACCACGACGTCGGCCGCGTGGCCGGGGGCCAGCACACCGCGGTCCGCCAGCCCGAAGCGTTCGGCGCTGGCCGAGGTCATCCGCTGGATGGCCGAACCGAGGTCGAAGAGCTTCCGGTCTCGGCGAAAGGGTCCAAGGATCCGGGGGAAGGTGCCGAGTGAGGCGGGGTTCGGATAGCCACGGCTCCGCACCACGGTGTCGGTTTCGAACAGGCAAGCGGGGTGGCGGAGCACGCTTTCGAGTGCCGTTTCCTGCCCTGGCTCTCCGCTGTAGGAATGGAAGAGCATCAGTGCAGCGCCGGCGCTGCGTTCTGCGAGCTTCAGCATCGCGTCGAAGGGGCGGATCCCGAATTGCGCCGCCACCTGGTCGATCCGCAGCCCGTTCAGCTCTTCCCAGCCGTCGACACCGCATTCCATCACCTGGAAGTCCGAGTAGCGGAAGCCTACGAGGCGGAAGCCGGCCTCCAGTTCCAGGCGCAGCCGGGCTCGGGCCATCCGGCTGTGGTAGGCGTCCGGAAGCTGGGCGAGGAACCAATAGGGAAAGGGCGCAAGGATGGTGGTGTTGCCACACGTGTAGGGGAAGGCGTCGATCATCACGTCGAGCCCCTGCTCGCGTGCGCGGTCGAAGCGGGCCAGTGCCTGTTCGGCGGTCGACCAGCTTCGACGGCCCACGAAGATGAAGTGGGAGAGCTGCAACCGGACGCCGGTCTCGAGTCCGATCTCGATCATCTCGTCGAGAGCGCGCAGGTTGTGGGCTCCCAGGGACGTCATCGGGTAGCACGGGGAGAGCCGGGAAAGGGCCTTCAGGTGGACGGTGACCGGCTTGTTCGCCTGCGCGGCTACACGGCAGAGGGCTTCGAGTTCATCCTGGGGGGAGTACATGCCCGGGTCGTAGCCCAGGCCAAAGCTGAACCCGCAGGCACCTTGGTCGAGCGCTTGCCGCCCGGCCTCGAGGGTGAGTTCGAGATCCCCGGTCGACAGCGGACCGCGCGGCGTGTCCGAACTCGCATTGCGAAGGGCCGCGTGCCCGGCGAGCTGGGCGAGGTTGAGACTGGGCCCGATCTCTTCGAGCCGGTCGAGGAAGCTCTCCACCGAGTGCCAGCGGGCCTCGAAGGGCAGATCCATCAGCATTTCGGCGAACTCGAACGGTCCGTTGCGCGTCGCCTCGCGTATCGGCGCTGGAGAGGTGCCGCAGTTGCCCCCGACCACGGTCGTGACCCCCTGCTCGAGCATGCAGCCGAGTAGTTCGGCGTGTCCGTCGGCCGGAAGCAGCCAGTCGGCATGTGAGTGCATGTCGATGAAGCCTGGAGAGATCGCCCGCCCGGATGCGTCGATGACCAGGTCCGCATCCGGGAGCGGTGCGTCGGCGGGAAGCAGGGCCTCGATTCGGTCATCCTGCAGCAACAGGTGCCCTTCGCGAGCCGATCCTCCGAGCCCGTCGAACAGCTGCCCTGAGTGGATGAGTATGGTCGACATCGTCTACCTCCCGGAATGGAGCTGGGGACGCGTATTCGCGGCACCTGTGGCGCTGGATGAGGGCCACCGGCCACTGGCGGGCCCGGTAGCCCCTCTCGCCCTGCAGTTCATCGGAATCGCTCTCATGGCATGAAGTGTACTGTGTCGGGACGACGGCCTCGCTACCCAGTCGACACTTGACCGATGGGGCCTCCCACCGGAAGCTAAGGGCTCGGCGAACTCCAACCCCTTTCTTGCTTCGGAATCAGCGGAATCCGAGCTGGATCAGATCATACGTCGCGAGACCGCACTCCCACCCAAGAAGAAGATCGGCCGAGTCC
>JAAELW010000450.1 GCA_024226235.1 bacterium | reverse complement strand
GCGCACATGCGCCATCCCTGTGCCAGGAACGTGCCAGCAGGAATTTCCCGGGCACAACCAAAAAGATGCCCGCTTGGGTCAGTTGCCCGCGGTACCTCCGCGGGCAACTAAAACAAGCGGACATCTCTGCTTTGACACCCCAGGCGAACTAGACACAGCGCAGGGCTATCGGACACAGCCCCAAACGGGGCTTCTTCTTCCTACTGGCTCACTTCGGGTTGCATCGGTACTTGAATATCGGGGGCTGCCCCTCCCGGTGAATACCGTCAAGTTGATAGTCCGGACCGCACATGAAGATGTTCGACGTGCAGTAGTATTTCCAGACCTGCGGTGAGGAATGGGTCCAGCCCTGGGGGCAGTTCATCGTACCCGCACCAGTCGTCCCGGGATTGGGTGCGACACACGCGTACTTGAATTGGTGCGGCTTGGTCTTGTCGAATACAGCTTCGTGCCCCCAACCTGCTTGGCAGGGCGGACTGGCGGGGAGCCGGCACTCGTAGAAAGGAACCGCATGATCGGGCTTCAACTCCTTGGCGAAGCCCATGCTGCAAAGGGCAGTCAGCTCCCATTTGGTGGCTTGTTCGATTTGAGGAAATCCAGGCTGAGCGCCACCGGGCGAGGTGTCACCACCCGGCTGATCGTTGCTGCGCTGCTGACGGACAGAGCCCGGCTGAACCCGCTGCTTCTTGGTAGGCGTGACCTCCTGAGCGGGCGCCGCCTCCCGGCTGGGTGCGACCTCCCGAACGGGCGTTGCCTTCTTGCGGGGTTCTGCACGGACCGCATCACCGGCCTGGCCGATCGCGGGCACGACGAGCCCAGTCAGGAGTCCGAGGATTGCAAGTTTCTGCTTCCAGTTCGTTGAATACATGATGGTTCTCCCTCTGGGTTCTTCCGGTTTCCGGTCACCCATTTACCGATGAGTCGTTCGAACCCTTCGGCAGGTTCAAACCGCTCCCGGCCTGGAAGACCCCTCCAGGCCCCAAGATCACAGCTGCCACAGCGGTGAGTCGGAGACCGATTTCCTGGAGAATACAGCGAATTCCTGGCGAGTATCCCACAGTTCAATCCAGAGGTCTTGGGATTCGAGACACCAGCGCTACTTCGCGAAGACTCCCCACCCCATGAGGGCCAGGAAGATCCACCCGAGGAAGGCCACGGCCGGCGCGGAGCCGACCTGGTCCCCGAAGTCGCTGGCCTTCGAGGCCCAGAAGCCCATCGGGAGAACGTAGTCGGCCCAGAGGTGACCGAAGAACACCATGGAGCCGCAGACGGCGACACCCGCGGTACCCACCAGGGCCGGCTCAGCCCCCTGCGCCAGATAGAGTTTCGCGATCAGCACGGATGCGATCGCGAGGAAC
Source organism: bacterium (assembly GCA_024226235.1). Lineage (GTDB taxonomy): Bacteria > Myxococcota_A > UBA9160 > UBA9160 > UBA6930. The sequence goes on along the minus strand of JAAELW010000450.1, from coordinate 9,577 downwards.
AGGACTCTTGTCATCGTTGTGGCGTCTCCGCGGTTTCCGATCGAGAATGCGTCCGCATTTCCGTTTCGGAGTCCCGCGCACACTCCATGAGGGCGGGAATGAAAGTGGCCCTGTCGGTGTGCTTGATGGAAGGTCCAGCACCCGCTGGCCGCCCACCTTGCACAGACCCGTCAGATTCCCGGTATGTGGAACGCACTCAGGCCACGGAGCCCCATCGAGCCAAGGCATTCCGGCCGTTAGAAGTCGTCCTTGCGCTGGCGGGTCTCGGTGAAGACCGCGACGGGTTCTGCGCCCTCCAGGCCAATGGCTTTCTGCAACCCGGGCGCGGTCGGCCGGAGGAAGGGGTTGGTGCGAAGCTCCAGGTCGATCGTCGTCGGGACGGTCGGCTGGCCGGCGGCGCGCGCCTCATCCACTTGCTGGGCGCGGGCCTTCAGGTCCGGGTTGTCCGGATCGACACTCAGCGCGAACGCGGCATTGGCCTGGGTGTATTCGTGACCGCAATAGACACGGGTCTCGGGCGGAAGCTCCGTCAGCTTCTGGAGCGATTCCCACATCATCGCAGGCGTCCCCTCGAAGATCCGGCCGCAGCCCATCGCGAACAGGGTATCGCCGGTGAAGACCAGCCGATCGTCCGGGAACCAGTAGTTGGCGGCCCCCGCGGTGTGTCCCGGCGCTTCGAGCACCCGTACCTCGTGGCCACCGAGATCGAACACATCGCCCTGCTCGACGGCCTTCTGGATGCCGGGGATCTTGTCCTGCTCGGCGCGGGGCCCGATGATCTCGGCACCCGTCTTCTTCTGGAGTTCCAGATTCCCACCCGTATGGTCCGGATGCCAATGGGTGATCAGGATGTGGGTGAGGCTCCAGCCCTTGGCCTGGAGGGCGGCCTCGATCGGCCCGGCCTCGGGCGTATCGACGACCGCAGTCACGCCGGAATCGGCATCGTGCAGCAGGACGGCGTAATTGTCCGACAGACAGGGGAACTGATGGATTTCGAAGTCGGCCATGGAGACTCCCGGTTGCGAGGGCCGCGAAGCGTAGCGCGGCTGCGCTGCGGGCTGCAGTAGGGGAGACTCTCGCCCATGCACGAGCACGATCCCGCTCACGCCCATGGGCATGGCCATGCACACGGGCCGTCGGCCTCCCTGTCCCGCCCGGAGCAGCGCCGCCGGCTCGCGTGGACGCTGGCACTGGCCGCCGCCTACATGGTGGCCGAAGTGGTCGGCGGCTTCTGGACGGGCTCCCTCGCGCTGTTGGCCGACGCCGGGCACATGCTCTCGGACGTGGCCGCCCTGGCTCTCTCACTGGTCGCGCTCTGGCTGGCGGAGCGCCCTGCTCCGGTGGCGCGCACCTTCGGCTACCGGCGCTCGGAGATCCTCGCCGCGCTCGCCAACGGAACCGCATTGGTGGTCGTCGCCATCTTCATCTTGATCGAGGCCTGGGAGCGAAGCGCCGCACCGCCGGAAGTTCTCGGCCTGCCGATGCTGGCGATTGCCACAGGCGGCCTGCTGGTGAACATCCTCGGCCTCTTCCTGCTCCATGGTGGCAGGGATGCGAGCTTGAACCTGCGCGGCGCCTGGCTCCACCTGCTGAGCGACGCGCTCGGCAGCGTGGGTGCGATGACCGCCGGACTTTGCGTTTGGCTCTTCGGATGGACCCTGGCAGATCCGATTGCCTCGGCGGTGATCGCCGTACTGGTACTGGCCTCGGCCTGGACCCTGCTCCGGGAAACGGTGGACGTACTGCTCGAATCAGCTCCCCGTCATCTGGATGTCGATGAGATTGGCCGCGAGCTGAGGAATACGGCCGGCGTGGCTTCCGTGCACGACCTGCACGTCTGGACGATCACCAGTGGCATGGTCTCGCTCTCCTGCCACGTCGCCTGCCGAGACGACACTCCACCGGCCACGCTGCTGGGCGAGCTGCAGGACCTGCTGCGCGAGCGCTTTGGCATCGAGCACGTCACGATCCAGGTCGAACCCCGGAACTTCGAGGAGTCGGTCGAGGTCTGCTGATGGCACGCCTGCCCCTATTCGTTCTCGGGCTGGTGGCCGGGCCGCTAGCACTTCCCTGTGCTGCGCACGGCTGCGGCAGCGTCGTGACGACCCTGGTCCCAATGGCCTTTCTCGTGCAGGAGGTCGGCGGAGACCGCACCCAGACGACCGCGTTGGTGCCGTCCGGTGCGAGTCCTCACGCGTTCGAGCCTCGCCCTTCGGATGCCGCGCGCGCGGAAGCGTCCTGCCTGTTCGTCTCCGCGGGCGACGGCTCGGATGCATGGGCCGCCCGGCTGGGTGACGCCCTCGCACCCGGGCGGCATCTCGCACTCGCTTCGAGCCTCGGGCTACCGACCCACGCGTGGCTCGACCCGCTCGCGGTGCGCGATGCACTGGCACCGCGACTGGCCCTGGCCCTGACCACCCGTGACCCCTCCGGCGCGGATGCGTACGCAGAACGGCTAGCCGCCTTCCAGGGGCGGCTGACGGTCCTCGACCAGACGGTCCGCACCGAGCTCGCGGGCTCGAAGCGGCAGTTCGTCGCATTGCACGATGCCTGGGGGGCATTCGCCGAGCGCTACGGGCTCGAGGCGATCGGTGTATTGCGCCATGCGGACGGAGGCGAGGTAGGCCCACGGACTCTCGGACGGCTGGTTGCGAAGGCCCGAGAAGCGCACGTACCCGCCATCCTCGTGGAGCCGCAGCTGCCGGGCCGCCTGGCCGAACGCATCGCCGAAGAATTCGGAGCCCGCACGGAGCAGGTGGATCCGCTGGGGGATCCGGCAGACTCGGCCCGTGCGAGCTACGAAGCTCTGCTCCGCTTCAACGCATCTGCCTTCCGCAGGGCGATGGGGGATGGTCGGGAAATGAGCGGCGGAACGACAGGAGACACACGATGAACGAACGGGTGGCCCCCGTGGTCCGCGTCGAAGGGCTGCGGGTGAGTCGGGATGACCACCCGGTGCTCGAAGACATCAGCTTCGAGGTCGCGCCGGGGGAGTTCGCGGGAATCTGCGGCCCGAATGGCGCTGGCAAGACCACCCTGCTGAAGACCCTGCTGGGCAGCTTGAAGCCCGATGCAGGCGAGGTGACGGTGCTGGGTGCGCTGCCTGGCCGCCAGCAGGATGAGGGCATCGGCTATGTCCCGCAACGCAGCGCCGTGCCCGCGAGCTTTCCCGCCCGCGTGAGGGATGTGGTGGCCATGGGACGCATGCGCCGACGCGGATGGCGCGGCAGGTTGCGGATGGCGTCTGAAGATCGCGAGGCCGTCAGGCAGAATCTCGCGCGCGTCGGTATCGAGACCTTGGCAGAACGGCCGATCGGGCAGCTCTCAGGCGGCGAGCAGCGCCGCGTGGTGCTCGCCCAGGCGCTCTGCGCCAGCACCCGGCTGCTGATCCTCGATGAACCGACCGTAGGCCTCGACCTTCCGGCGGAGCAGAACTTCTACGAGCTGTGCCGCCGGCTCCAATCCGAACTCGGCCTGTCGGTGATCGCGGTCTCTCACGATCTGGTGGCCCTGGCCGGTGAGGCCGATCGGCTGCTGTGCATCAATCGCCGAATGCACGTGCACGGGAACCCTGACGAGGTGGTCCATAGCCATGCGTTGAAGGAGGCCTACGCGTGCGAGTTCGATTTCCTGCGCGGTGAACTCGACCACCATGGTCGGCACGGCCCGGGGCACTGAGCCCAGATGCTCGAACTGGCCTTCATGCAACGGGCGCTGGTCGCCGCGGTCGGCGTGGGCGTCGTCTGTGGTGGACTCGGCTTCTTCGTCGTGCTGCGCGGGCTTGCGTTCGCGGGTGTCGGCATCTCGCATGCGGCGATCGGCGGCATCGCGATCGGACTGTTGCTGGACGTGAGCCCCGAGTGGAGCGGTGCGGTGTTCGCAATTGCCACGGCCCTGGCGATCGCCTGGACGAGGCGACGCAGCCAGCTCTCCCAGGACACGGTGATCGGGGTCTTCTTCACCGGTGCCATGGCGCTTGGCCTGGTCCTGGTGAGCCTGCGCCGCAGCGCCCAGCAGGATCTGTTCGGCTACCTGTTCGGCAACGTACTGGCAATCTCGTCAATCGAGCTGCTGGCACTGCTCGGCCTCGGCGGAGCGGTGCTGATCATCCTCGCGCTCACCTTTCGCGAACACCTCTTCATCGCCTTCGACGATGAGATCGCCAGCGCCTACGGCCACCCGGTCGCGAAACTCGAAGTGCTGCTCCTGGTGCTGCTCGCCATCACCGTGGTACTGGGTGTGCGGCTCGTGGGCGTGCTTCTGATCGAAGCCTTGTTGGTCGTCCCTGCAGCCACCGCCGCTCTCTGGGCCCGGGATTATCGCGGTCAGGTCACACTCGCGATGGGCCTCGGTGCCACCTCGGGTGTCGCGGGCCTGGTCTTCGCCTATCAGCTCGATCTCGCAGCGGGCGCCAGCATCGCGCTCGCCACCGTCGTCCTCTTCCTGATCAGCCTGCCGCTGCAACGGAGTGGCTCGGACTAGGAGTCACCCTCAGGCTTGCGACGGCGAGGGCGTCCGGTCCGATGCCCCGGCCGCTGCGGCCGCACGCCGGACTGCCCGGCCGCGGTCTGCAGCCTCCAGCGCGGCTGCACTGATGCGTGCGATGCGCATGTCGCCGAAGGGTGTACCGAGGCCGCAGTTCACGATCAGCGCCACGGCGAGGTCCCGACTCGGGTCCGCCCAGGCGCCGGAGCCTCCGAAGCCGAAGTGTCCAAAGCCGTGGCGCGGCGTGCCGCGGGTGGTGAAGACACCGTGGTAACCGAGACGCCACTGCATATCGAAGGGAATCACCACGCGATGCGCGACCTTGGTTTGCACGCGCGTCGCGCGCAGCAACGCCTTCTGGGAGAGAATGCGCACCCCCTCGAGCTGACCTCCACCCGCCAGCGCTGCGTACATGCGCGCCAGCGAACGCGCGGTGAACAGGCCATTGGCGGCCGGGATCGATGCGCGAAGGGTCTCCTCGGATCCGAAATCGAAATCGTCGATGCCACGCGGAGCCAGCGAATCCAGGATGCTGCGGAGATCGAGCTGGATGCCCGCGAGTCGCCCCCCGACCTCCACCAACGGAGCCGCAGCAGCCATTCCCCGCCGCACCAGCCTCTGGCCGATCCAGCGCGGGCCCACGCTGGCCCGTGGCCAGATCAGCTCAGCGGCCCGGTGGATCTCTTCCTGTGGCGCACCGATGAACATGCCGTCGAGCCCGAGCGGTGTGGCCAGCTCCTCTTTCACGAGCTCGGGGAAGGAACGTCCGGTCACCCGCTGCAGGATCTCCCCCACGAGGTAGCCATAGGTAAGGCCGTGGTAACCGGTCCGCTCACCGGGCGCGTGGATCGGCTCGGCCTCCTCGATGGCGGTGATCATATGCTCCCAGTCGAGCATCCGATCCGCGCGATCGATCATCTCGCGAATGTGGTAGAGACCGGATTGATGGGAGAGGACCTGGCGGACGGTAATCTCCGCCTTGCCGGCCGCCGCAAACTCGGGCCAGTGCTGCGCGACGCAGTCGTCGTAGTCGAGCAACCCGCGATCCACCATGATGTGGAGCAACGTCGATGCCACGCCCTTCGTCGTCGAGAAGCTGGGCGACATGGTTTCCTCGAGCCACGGCTGCCCCGCCGCATCCCGCACACCGCCCCACAGATCCGCCACGCAACGCCCGCGGTGATAGACGCAGACCGCGGCTCCCCCGACGGAACCGTCGAGCTGCTCGCGCAGCCGATCCGCCACCGGCCCGAAGTTGGGGTGGAGGAAACCATCGATCGCGACGACCGAGCCCTGCGCAGGGCGCAGGTTCTGGAGCAGATTCATGCAGCAAAGAGCAAGCAAGTGCCGCGCCAGCGAAGCCCTGTGCAGGCGGGGCATCGGAGCGAGTTCGGGGCGAATCGCCACGTACGCCGCCTCAGGCTGGGGCCAAATCGGCTCGGAACACGCGGCCCGGGGCGCAGATCGACTCCCGTTCGATAATCCCTCACCAACCGACTCGACCCGACCCTGAGATAGACTGCGGGCGTGAATCGTATTGTCAGCTTCGTCGGGCTCCTGCTTCTGCTCGCCGTGGCCTTTCTGGTCTACCTCGCCAAACCACTGACAGCCGTGAAGGTCGGCACAGGCATCAGCGCCCGTGTGGTTTGCGCGCTGGCGCATCACACCGGCCTCGAACCGGACTGGGTAAAGGACCACTACCTGGATCCCCTGATCGGCTCCGGGGCCGGATGGATTCGCGTGCACCTCGATTCCGAAACGGGCTCGGTCGAGAGTCGGGTGCCGCTCGTCTCGCCGGGGCGGGCGATCGTGCGCGAAGGAGTCGGCTGCACGTTGGTCCTGGAAGAGGACGAGGCCGCACTTCGCGCCTTCGATGATCCGCCGCACGCGCCCCCGCTGCCGACGGACCTTCCGTGGCCCGACGGCAACGCACCGATCGAAGGACCCACGAGTCCGGCGCTCTCTACCGCCCTGGATGCCGCATTCGAGGAGCCGGAGAACCGACCCGGCCGGATGCGCCAGACCCTGGCCGTGCTGATCGCCCACCGCGGACGGTTGATCGCGGAACGCTATGCGGAGGGGATCGATCGCGAGTCGCGTCTGCTCTCGTGGTCGGCGGCCAAGAGCGTGATCGCAGCACTGGTGGGAGTCGCGGAGTTCGAGGGCCGGCTCGACCGTTTCAGCCCGGCTCTCGTTCCCGAGTGGCGCGGAAGCGGCGACCCGCGCGGCACCATCACTCCCGATCAGTTGCTGCGCATGTCGAGCGGTCTCGCGTTCGATGAAACCTACGGCGCGGTGAACGACGTCTCCCGGATGCTCTTCACGAACCCGGACGCCGGCGCGTTCGCCGCGGACATGGAACTGTTGCACGAGCCAGGCACCGCATGGGCCTATTCGAGCGGCACATCGAACATCCTCGCGCGCATCCTGCGCGACCTCTTCGAGCGCAACCTCGAAGCCCAGGTGCGCTGGAGTCGCACGTCCTTCTTCGACCCGATCGGGATGCACAGCGCCGTGTTCGAGGTCGACGCTTCGGGCAGCTTCGTGGGTTCGTCCCTCTTCTTTGCCACCGGCCGGGACTGGGTCCGCTTCGGCCAACTCCACCTGCAGGACGGAACCTGGAACGGCCGGCGCATCCTTCCCGAAGACTGGACCCGCTATCTGAGCACGCCGACGCCGAAGGCACCCCTGGGCGAGTATGGCGCGGGCTGGTGGCTGAATGCCGGGAATCCGGACGATCCGGCCGAACGCATGTGGCCCTCGGTCCCGCGCGATGTCTACGCAGCGCGCGGAATGAGCGGACAGTACGTGGTCATCGTCCCTTCCGCCGATCTGGTCATCGTGCGATTCGGGCTCACCCAGGCGGCCGAGGATGAACTCCAGGGGATCGAGCCGCTCATTCGTGCAACGATCGACGCGGTGCAGAGCGATCCGCCAGCAGTGGTAGGCCCATTCGCTGGCGCCGTTCGGCCGGGCGGGTATTGAGCAGCAGGGCTCGTTCGGGCTCAAGGAAAGACCTGAACCGAGGCTGGGTCGAACTTCCGATTTGGGTGACTCCGTCGGCCTGCGCGCCGGAGAAACCTCAAGTAGAACCCGATCCCATTCGATGTCTCCAGGGAATCCCTGTCATCTAGCCCCTGCACCTGGAGACCCCGTGGAGTTCCCCAAGAAGCGCGAGTTCCGTCGCTCTGCGACGCTAATGCCCGTAGAGATCCACAGCGAGAGTCTTGGAACTGTCCATGGCATGGCACACGATGTGAGCCTTGCCGGAGTCTTCGTTCACGGCGACAAACAACTCCCCGTCGGCACGGCTTGCCGGGTGTCGATCCTCCTGGGCGACGAGAAGCCGGCGATCCGCATCCAAGCGACTGGTGAAGTCAGGCGATCGGACGAAACCGGCTTCGGCGTAGGTTTCGACACCGTGGACGCTGAGGGTTTCGATCACCTGCGAAACCTGGTGTTGGCCAACTCCGAAGAGCCGACCGATGTGATCGCCGAATTCGAATCCCACACCGGACTGCGCGACAAGAACTGAGCCAGCCGGGACCTCTCCCGCACGCACTCCGGCGAGCACGCGGGGCCGCCGGATGCAAGCCTCGGGACGCCTGCAACCCATCGAATTGCCAGCAGTTTCGTCTCCTCCGCAGTTTGACGGGCACCGGCCGAGCGGATAGCTTGCGAGCCATGTCGAAGGGGTTCCAGATCGCCATTGGCGGCGTGCTGATGGCGCTGCTGCTCGGCTGGTACGGCGTGACTCAGGTCAGCGAAGCTTCGTTCGCCTACTACCAGACGCTGGAAGAGTTCGCGGCCGCGGACGGAGGTGCGAACCGTGCAGTTCGTGTGCACGGCTACGTATCCGATGGCTCCATCGAACGCGACCTGGCCGCCAAACAGGTGAGCTTCCGGGTCCAGAGCACACCACCTCATGCCGGCAATGACGCGGGCAGCATGATGCAGGTGGTCTACGCCAGTCTCGAAACGCCCGACCTCTTCAAGGACGGGGCCGAGGTGGTCGTGGAGGGACGCCTCCATCCTGCGGCAGACGGCGAGAACACCTTTCACGCAACCAACGTCCTCGCCAAGTGCCCGTCGAAGTTCGAGGGCCAGGAGCCCCCGGGCACCGGCACTTCGAGCTAGTCCGCCGATGAGTGAACTCGGCGCCTCGGCCCTGGGGCTTGCCTTCGTGGTCGCGATTGTGGGCGCAGTCTCCGGACTGGTCGGCGGGATACGCCGCGATACGAGTTGGACGGAGGTGGCCCGGCGAGCCGTCCTGATCCACCTCGTGTTTACCAGCCTCGCGATCGGAAGTCTCTTCTGGGCGTTCGCCACCCTTGACTTCCAGCTCTCGTACGTCGCAGCCCACGCCGCGCGCAGCATGGCCATCCACTACCGGATGGCCGCGCTCTGGGGTGGCCAGGCGGGCTCGCTGTTGCTTTGGCTGTGGATGCTCTCCGCGTATTCCGCCGTCGTCGTGTTCGCGAATCGCCGGAACCAGAGCCTGCTGCCCTGGGTGTATGCGATCCTGATGCTGAACGCGGTCTTCTTCGGCGTGATGCTGAACTTCATCTCGGATCCGTTCGAGATGATCCCCCCCGGCCAGGTGCTCTCCGACGGCAACGGTCTCAATCCGCTGCTCCAGCACCCGGTGATGATGCTTCACCCGATCGTGCTCTACACCGGATTGGTCGGCTTCGTCGTGCCGTTCGCGTTCGGATTCGCCGCGATGGCCACCGGAGAGCTCGGCACGGCTTGGATGCGCATCACCCGCCGCTGGACCCTGTGGGCGTGGTTCTTCCTATCCGTCGGTATCTTGCTCGGGGGGCGCTGGGCCTACGAAGTGTTGGGCTGGGGTGGCTACTGGGCTTGGGATCCGGTGGAGAACGCGTCGTTCATGCCCTGGCTCGCCGCAACCGCCTACCTGCACTCTGTGATGGTGCAGGAAAAGCGGGACATGCTGAAGGTCTGGAACCTGTTGCTGATCGGGCTGACCTACACGCTCTGCCTGTTCGGCACGATGCTGACCCGCAGTGGCCTCGTCCGCTCGGTCCACGCATTCGCCCAGACGGAAATCTTCGGAACCCTCTTTCTGGGC
>JAAELW010000449.1 GCA_024226235.1 bacterium | reverse complement strand
TACGCGGCCGCGAATCGATCCTCCCCGTGCAGCTCGTCCTTCAGGGGAGCTTCGAGGATTTCGCCCTCGGCGCGTTCCCGCGCGTCCGAATGCCGAAGACGACACCGGACGCATTCCTGTATCAGGATCGGTGAAGGCCGAGAAGTAGAGAGCCCTGCACGAAACCTGCGGATGAGCCTTCTGATTTGTGCCCCCACGGAAGGTCGGTGATGACTGCCTGGGTCGCTGATCGCGCAGTGCGTTCCATCAGCCGGGAAGCGAGTTCTCGAGGAGCTTCCCCGCCTCAGAGGGTTTCAGCGAGCAGTTCGATCGGATGGGCCAGGCGCACGTTCATGCCGCGGCTCTGGGCCCCCGCCTGTAGCTGCATCAGACAGCCGGGGTTTCCCGTAGCGATGATCGCGGGCCGGGCGGCTTCGAGCGCATCCAGCTTCTTGGCGAGGATGGCCGCGGACATCTCGGGGTGGGTGAGGTTGTAGATCCCGGCGGCGCCGCAGCAGCCGGCTGGATCCTGGTGGGCGACGAGTTCGAGCTCGGGGATGGCTTCGAGCAGACGGCGTGGGGCGTCGGCGACGCCCTGGGCGTGGATCAGATGGCAGGGGTCGTCGTAAGCGACCCGCTTCGAGAGAGGGCGCGGTGTGCCACGCATGCCTACCTGGTCAAGGAACTCGCATACGTCACGCACCTGGCCGGCCAGCGGCGCGCCCTCGTCACCGATCCAATGGTCGAGCTCCCGGAGTGCAGCGCCACAGCCGGCCGAGTTGACGACGATCGCATCGAACCCGGTTGCCGGAGCGGTTGCCGAAGCGGTTCCCGGAGCGTTTTCCGGAGCGTCCCCCTGGGCTCCCGCCTGGCCAAATGCAATCACGTTCGCACGAGCCAGCTCAGTCGCGAGCTCCAGCTCTCCCGCATGGGCTTGCAGCGCTCCGCAGCACCGCTGGGCAGCCGGAACCACCACCTCGAAGCCCTGGCTCGCCAGCACGCGGACGGTTGCGCGATTCATCGCGCCGAAAACCTCGGGCATGATGCAGCCCTCGAAGAAGGCGACCCGTCCGCGCTGCTCGCCGATTGCCGGAGTGACCTCCGGCAGACGGCGCCGCTCGGATGCTGCGGGAATCCTGGGGAGCAGGCCGTGCATCTCGCGCCAACGCCGGGGTAGCCACGGGAGCACCAGACGGTCGAGCCCGAGGCGCTGCGCCACCGATACTGCCCCCAGGAGACCGTGCAACACACGAGGCCGCGGCACGACGGTTCGGAGGGCGAACTGCTCGATCCGTTTGGCCCAGCCGCGGCGAAGCCCGGCGCGATCCACCACGGAACGGGCCTGCTCGAGAAGCGAGCCAAAGGCGACGCCGGAGGGGCAGGCCGTCTCGCAGGCCCGGCAGCCGAGGCACAGGTAGGCCTCCTCGGCGAGGGTCTCGGCGAGCGGAATCTCGCCCTCGGCGACGCCACGTAACAGGTAGACCCGGCCGCGCGGGGAAGATGTCTCCCGACCAGTCACCTGGTAGGTGGGGCACGACGTCAGGCACATCCCGCAATGCACGCAGTCGAGGGTGCCCGGATGTAGCGCTTCGAGGCCGGATACTTCGGTCATTCGCGCCCTCAGATCCGGCCAGCGAAGCGGCCCGGGTTCAAGACGCCGGTCGGATCGTACTGGGCCTTGAGAGCCGCCTGAAGCGGGCGCAGAGCCTGGCTCTCACCAAACAGCTCACGGGCTTCGCGCACCGCTTGGGGAGCAGCCTCGACCAGGTAACTCTCGCCCGAGCGCTCCACCGCAGCGAGCACAGCTTCATCCTGCGACAGAGCCCAGAGCAGGCCACGGGCAGGCTGAGCCAGGATCTCTGTGCCCGGAGCGGAGAGGCCTGCAGCGACCCTTGTCAACGCGCTCGGCCGGGCGGAGACCCGGACGCGCAGACCCGGGTTCCGTGCTCGCATCTCCCGCACGCGGTCCAGGCCTGCCGGGTCCAGCTTTTCAGCCGCGTGCTGGCGGGCCAGCCAGTCGCCATCGGCCTTCACCGCCGGTGCATCCCCAGCCAGCTCCAGGAACATGCCGGCGCGAGGTGCTTCCAGCTCCCGGGCCAGACCGGCTGAGAGCCAGGCCGCTGCCCGCGCGCTGGAGCGTCGAGCCGGCTCGACGGCCTGGCTGGGATCGGCCGCGGGCACCCACCAACAAGCCGTCTTCTCGGGCGTGGGCAACAGACGAATCCAGGCGGCCTCGATCACTCCGAGCGTGCCGAGGGAACCCAGGTAGAGCTTGGCCAGGTCGTAGCCGGTGACGTTCTTGACCACCCGACCCCCACAGCGCACGCGCACACCCGTGGCGAGGACGGTTTCCAAACCGAGAACCACATCACGCGGGTGACCGAAGCAGAACCCAGGCGACGCGGTGGCGAGGCAGCCTCCGAGGGTGGCAGTCGGGGCAACTGGATCGAAGGGCAGCTCCCAGGTTCCTCCCGTTTCTTTGCGAACACGTTCGCTGATCCAGGAAACCGAAGCACCGGCGGGTAGATGCGCGACACCATCCTCGCTGTCGATCTCCGGGTCCCCGCGCTCTGGGACACTTTGCAGGCCAGCCGTCTCGAGCAGGATCCGGGCCCGGGGCATGGGATGGCCCAACCCATCCCAGCTGCCGCCGCCGCGCACGACGACTGAAGCCCGAGCCGCCGCCACCACGCCCAGCGCGGTGGCCAACTCTTCCCCGGTGCGCGGCCGCACGCTTCCGTCCAGCTCGGACGAGGAGTCCCGCGCGGGCGTGGAGCCCACCTGGGCCTCGCCCAGCTCGCGGGCCAACGCAGCGAGGACACTCACTCGAACGGCACCTGGTCGTAGCCCCGGGCCTTCGGGTTCGCTTCGAAGCAGATGCGCGTTGTCGGAAAGAGCTTGCCCGGATTGCAGGCGAGGGTTGGATCGAAGGCCGCGCGGAGCTTCTTCATCGCTTCGAGGTCGTCGTCCGAGAACAGCAGGCCCATGTACTCGCGCTTCTCGGTGCCGATGCCATGCTCGCCGCTGATCACCCCGCCGGCCTCGACGCACAGCCGAAGGATCTCCTCGCCAGCCTGGAGCACCCGGGCCAGCTCGTCCGCATCCCTCCGATCGAAGGAAATATTCGGATGCAGGTTGCCATCACCCGCGTGGAAGACATTCGACAGCCGTAGCCCGAGACGATCCCCGATCGCGCAGACCGCCTCCAGGATCTCAGGAAGCTTCCGCCGCGGAACCACCGCATCGTTCACGTAGAGGTCCGGCGCCAGCCTGCCCATGGCTCCAAATGCACCCTTTCGCGCCCGCCAGAAGCGCTGGCGCTCCTGCTCATCCCGAGCCACCTGCACGTCCCGGGCACCCTCAGCAAGGGACAGTGCCCGGGTGCGTTCGGCCTGAGCACCGACGGCCACCGCAGCCCCATCGAGCTCCATGATCAGCACCGCCCCGGCATCGGTCGGCAGCCCTGCCGCATAGACGCTCGCCTCGACGGCCTCGATCGTGCGCCGGTCCACGATCTCCATGGCCGCCGGCACCAGACCGCTGCGGATGATCGCCCCTACTGCCCGACAGGCGGAAACCACGTCCGGAAAGATCCCCAACAGGGTCTCGGTTCGCTCGGGAATCGGGCTGAGCCGCACTGTCGCCTCGGTCACCACGCCGAGCGTGCCCTCGCTCCCGACCACGGCCCCGACCAGGTCGTAGCCTGCAGGCCAGCCCGAGGGCGAGCCGAGCCGCACCACGCTCCCGTCGGGCAGTACGAGCTCCAGCGCCAATACGTGGTCCGTGGTGGTGCCGTATTTCAACGTATGCGGCCCACCGGAGTTCTCGGCGACATTTCCACCCAGCGTGCAGACCAGCTGGCTCGAAGGATCCGGCGCATAGAACAGACCGTGGTGCAGTACCGCCTTCGAGAGATCGGTATTCACCACACCCGGCTGGACCACCGCATAACGATCTTCGGGCTCGATCTGCAGGATGCTGTTCATCCGCGCACACTCGATGATCACTCCCCTACCGAGAGCCAGTGCACCGCCGGAAAGACCGGTACCCGCACCGCGAGGCACGAACGGCACCTCGTGGCGGCGACAGACCTTCACCACCCGAGCCACCTCTTCCGTCGTCGCGGGCAGGACAACCGCCCGAGGCCTGGCCGAGTGATGGGTGAGCCCGTCCACCTCGTACACGAAGAGTTCCTCGGGGCGGGTCAGGACCTGATCGGCACCCACCACGTCGCGCAGGGAAGCTTCCAAAGACGAGGGATTCGGCGTGGGCCCCATGCTGCTCCGTTTGCTCCGCAACGCTGCGCCAGCCAAGCGTAGCGGAGAAGCTCACGAGGCCTCGACGCATCCGAACCGCAGAAGAACACCGTGTCAGGTACGCTCGGGCGGAAGCGGCACGACCCTACTGGAGAAATCACTTGAGGACCTTCGAGACCGATCCCCCGGTAGTTTCGTGGGAGGGCCGAGAGCTTCCCGATGCCTGGCCGGACGCGCTGACGCGGCACCGCGTTCGCGAGCTCTGGCGAACTGTCGTTCGCGTTCTCAGGGGTCCCCACGACCAGGTGACTCTGCCTGCGGGTCTTCCCGGAGCAGATCGCATTCCCCGCTACGCGCTCCAGGAATTTCACAGCCTTCCCAACGGAAACTATTCGAAGCACATCACCCATGGCTACGGAACGGGCTTCGACATCGTGATGCTCGGTATGATGAAGAGCCGTTGGAAGGCCTTTGCAGAGGCATTGACCGGTTGCGAATCCGTCCTGGATCTCGGTACTGGTGCTGGGCACAGCGCCGGTGCCGTCTCAGAGCAGGGCATCCCCGAGGTATGGGGCCTCGATCCTTCGCCGTACCTGCTTCAGCACGCCGCTCGCAGCTACCCCGACGTCCGCTTCATCCAGGGCGTCGCAGAAGAAACAGGCTTCGCAGACCAGCGTTTCGATGGTGTATGCGCCAGCTTCCTGTTCCACGAACTCCCGCCGCGAATCACCGAGCTCGTGTTGGCCGAATGCCACCGCATCCTGCAGCCGGGCGGAAAGCTGGTGATCTTGGATCCCGGCCACGAACACTGGAATGCGCCCGTGCTGCCCTTGCTGCGCCGGCGGGGCTGGCGTGGCCTCTACTTCCGCAGCCTGGCAAACTTCGTTCATGAGCCCTTCCTCGAGGCCTTCCATCGCATCGAGCTGAGGAGCGTCCTCAGTCGCCATGGCTTCAATGAGGTCTGCGAGATGAACGAATTCCCGACGACGCAGTGGACCGCAGTCCGAAGCTGAAGCCAGTCCATTCACGGAATGCTTGCCTGGATTCCCTCGATACAGGATCATTCCATACCGCCACGAGCCCGACGGAAAGAGACCGACATGAGCGAAGACCCGGAATTCGACCTGAAGGCCCTGTTGGGCATCGTCGAGAGAGAGAAGGCCGAGCCGACTCCCTTCGCGCAAAGCGTGGCTGCCGCATTGACGAAGGCTCTTGCCTCGATGCGAGCCGAGGGTGTGATCGAGGTGGAGGATTCCAACGTCGACGGCCTGGTGGATGAGATCACCCATGCAGCGCTCGACTCGAGCTCCTTGAAGAAGCTGGTCTTGCGAGTGGTGAAGACGCTGATCCACAGCGATCTGGTCGAAGAAGTCTACGGAACAGACGAGGAGATCTCGGCCTCCCTGCGGCCCTTCCTGGATGCCGTGTAGAGCCGAAGAGAACGACCCGGGCAGTGCCCGACGGTCAGATGCGCTTGTTCGGATTGATCAGCACTTTTTCACCCGTAGCCTGGCGCCCGTACACCCGCACGACTTCGAGTTGTAGCGCTTCGGCGAGGGAGACCTCCCTCGTATAGTGGCTGGCGAAGGTCGTCTTGATCTCCCGCGCCACCCGCTCGCGAAGCTCCTGGCCCTTGGCTGGCCCGATGCGCTGGAGAAAGGGCGGGAGCAACCAACCTGCGATGCCCCAGGCCGCGCCGTAGTTCCGGTTCAACTCGGTGAGCGAGGTATCGAGGCTGCCATAGAGGTAGACTTGCTTGTGGATCGTAGAGCCGTAGCGGCTGTACTCGGTGGCCGTCCGGTTGGCTGCGCGTTCCATGCAGGTCAGGATCTGGCTGGCGAGCCGGCCGCCACCAATCGCATCGAACGCCAGCGTCGCACCGGTTTCGACGAGTGCCTCTGTGAGGTCGCTCATGAAGCTGTCTTCACTCGAGTTGCAGATGTGCTTCGCGCCGAGGCCCCGCAAGAGATCGACCTGGGCGGGCTTGCGAACGATGTTCACGAGTGAAATCCCGTCGGCCTGGCAGATCTTGTTCAGCATCTGACCGAGGTTCGAAGCAGCCGCGGAATGGACGAGCGCCGTATGGTTCTCGAGCTTCATCGTCTCGACCATGCCGAGGGCCGTCAGTGGATTCACGAAGCAGGAAGCCCCCTCGGCGGGCGTCGTCCCTTCCGGAAGCGCCAGGCAGAAGGCTGCCGGAACGCAGCGCATCTGCGCGTACATCGACCCACCGACCAGGGCCACCGTCCTTCCGAGCAGGCTCTCGGCCAGCTCGGACGATCCGGCCTCGACCACGACCCCGGCACCCTCATTGCCGACAGGCATGGCCTGATCGACCCGGGCAGCGAGCCCGGGCATCAGGCCGGCCGGCACCTTCGCCCGGAGAATCGGGCGATCCGGATCGCCAGAAACCGTGGCCGCCGCGATCTCTGCCGGCCCGAAGAGCAGACCCAGATCCGACGGGTTGATGGGTGCGGCTTCGACACGCACGAGGACATCGTCAGGACCGGGGGCGGGGACATCCACTTCGGCGAGCGCTACCTCGAGGGTGGCATCGGCCTTGATCGTGGACTGCAGTTGCAGTGCGCCAGGCATGGGGCTCCTTGAATGATTTGAATGTGGGTTGGCTAGGCCAGACCAAGCCGTTCCAGATCATTCTCATCGAGCCCAAGGTAGTGGCCGATCTCGTGCCTCACGGTGATCTGGATCTGCTCGATCAGCTCGGCGCGGGTGCGACAGACCTTTTCCAGGTTCTTCTTGAACAGGATCACACGATCCAGGTCTTGCGCCTGGGAGGTGAGCGCTGCCTCGGTTCGCGGCACACCGACGAACATGCCCAGGATCTGGGGAGATACGTTCTGACCCAACACCAGGTCGTCGGCCGGAAAATCCTCGATCAGGCAGGGCACATTCAGTGCGTACTCACGGATCGAACGCGGCAGGTCAGCGAGTGCATCCGCCGCCACCTTTTCGAATTCTTCAGCACTGACGGACGCGGGCAGAGGGAAATGATCCGCATCCAGAGCAAAGGCCTGCTGGAACGCACGCCAGGCATCGTCTTCACGATCGAGACGCTCGAGGACCAGGCCCAGATGATAGACGGCGTGCGCGGATTCGGGATCGAGGGCCACTGCGTGGTCGAGATGCCGCCGGGCCTCCTGGAGCTGCCCGAGTTCGAACTCGATCTGGCCCTCGAATGCACGGTAGACAGCCACGTCACCTGTGGTCTTCAGGGCCCGGCGCACCAGGAACAGCGCACCCTGGAGGTCATCGAGGTAGAACAACGCCTTCGATTTCAGGTAGTAGATCTCGCCCTCGGTCCCCTTGTCGGGCCGCGGTGTCTCGTCCCCGCCGGAGAGCAGCAGATCGCAGTGATGAATGGCCTGCTCGAACTCGCCCATCTCCTCGATCAGGAGCTCGGCGCGGTTCAGGTGCGCGGTGACGAACTTCGGATCCGCCATCGTCGCAAGCTCGAACTGGTAGAGAGCCTCTTCGATCTTGCCCTCGTCCCACAGGATTTCGCCACGTCCATTGTGGGCTTCAGCACCACCTGGATGTGCTTTCAACGCCTCGTCGAGCCACGCCAAAGCCTCGTCGGTGCGTCCACCGTGAGAAGCTTCCATGGCCTGGTCCAGGCAATCCCAGTATCGATCCTTGTCCTTCATTTCACTCGCGCGAAGGCCCGTCCGAGGCCCCGTTCCGGCGGCCAGCGTAGCAGACGCGCTCCCCGACCATGCTGCTTGGTGTCCGTCGATAAGAAGACACAACTAGCCGGAAACAAAGAGCAAAAAGAGATATTCGTACAGTACCCGCGGGGCCTCTTGGCGAATGTGCAGGAAGGCGGGTAAGAGCCGGGATTGGCAAGCCTGTGGGGCCTGGCGGTGCATCGGAGTGAGCGCCGAGCCGCCATCCCGGGGGGCTGGAGCAAGCTCCAGCCCCCCGGATGGCAATCCCGTTGCCGCGTCGGTGGGTCGTGGCGCAGAATCGAACGCGCCGACCGACATGACCTCGGAATCGAGGTGAGGCCAAGGGACACTACGGTGCGACGAGTCCCTCACGGATCGCGTAGCGCACGAGCGCCGAAGCCTTGTGGATGTCCAGCTTCTCCATCACGCTGGCCCGGTGGCTCTCCACTGTCTTGTGGGAGACGCCCAGATGCGCAGCGATCTCTTTGCTCGAGAGCCCTTCGGCGATCAGCTGGACCACCTGCCGCTCGCGATTCGTGAGCGTGCCGGCACCGGAGCCCGACGATTCGCCCGGATGACTGATCGCGTTCACCAGATGGTGCGCAACCGAAGGCGACAGATAGGAGCGGCCTTCGCGGACGACATCGATGGCCTCGAGCAGCTCCTTCGAGCAAGCTGTCTTCACCACATAACCGACGGCGCCCGAACGCAGCGCATCTTCGACCGCCGAGCGGTTCTCCTGCGCCGTAAGCATCAACACCTTGGTGCGACTGCTCGTCTCGACCGTCTTGCGAATGATGTCGACAGTCGGCATTCCAGGAAGGCCCTGTTCCATGATGATCAAGTCCGGCGAATAGCGCCCGACGGCTTCGAGAACGGCCTCGCCGCTACCCACTTCACCGACCACGTGCAGGTCGTTTCGTTGCTCAATCAGAAGATGCATCGCCTCTCTGACGACACACTGGTGATCCGCCAGCAAAACGGTTGTCTGAGTCATGATTTCCCCCCGTACCCTCAATGGGTAGAAGAGTTATCGGGTGGGGGGGGATTCACTGAATCCGTCGTTCCCCCGATCTTTCCGAGTAATATCTCTGTCGGATCGACAGGTTCCATCTTGTTGGTGGTGGATAAAACACTGTTGCCCGATCAGGCATTTCTCTGAAGCCCTGCCGGCGCATTTGAGTGCTCCTGGGGATGATCCGCACCCGGGGAACGCCGTCTCGAGGATTGTCGACCACATACAGTTTCGATATCGGGCATTCCACTTATTTCAAGCGACATTTTTCTGAGACTTTCTCTTGGATATCCTGGAACCCATGGGTATTTCATCGCGGTTGGATCAGGGCTTCTTGTTTGCCCCCGGAGGAGGAGAGACCCCGGAGAGCACCTCGCTTGACACCAGACGGGGCCTCCGTGAGGGTGTGGAACTAGGCTACGAGGGGACCATGTGATCATGGAAGGCAAGACCGTAGTTGGGTCGAGTGTCGAACCCGGTCTGGGTGGAAGGGGCGCCCGGGGGGCTCACCAGGATGGTGTGAAAGTGACGGCCGGGGCTCGCACCGAGGTGCGACTCCGGGAGATCGTTGAGCAACTAGACTCCGCCGAGGTCGTGGGCTGAGTCCGCTGGAACTGACAGCGCTCCCGCGCGCAGACCCGCTGCTGCTACTGGCGACGGTCCTGGTCGCAGGGACGCTCCTCGGCTGGGCGGCCCAGCGGCTGAGACTGCCGGCCATTACGGGGCAGATCATGGCCGGCGTAGCGCTCGGGCCGTCCTTTCTGGATCTGTTCGACGAAGAGTCGGTAGCGGGTCTTGGACCGCTTACCCACTTCGCGCTGGCACTGATCGGCGTGACCGTGGGAGCCCACCTCAATATCCGCCGCCTGCGCAATGCGGGGCGCAGACTGCTCTGGTTGCTGGTCGCCGAGGCCGTCATTACGCCACTCGTCGTGGCCGGTCTGATCCTCAGCCTGACGAATGCCTCCAGCCTCGTGGCCATCCTGCTCGCCACACTGGCGGTGTCCACCGCACCTGCCACGGTAATCGCCCTGGTCCGCGAAACCCGGTCGAAGGGCGTGTTCGTGAAGACGCTGGTGGCAGCAGTCGCAATCAACAACATGTCCTGCATCTTCTTGTTCGAGGTAGCGCGAACGGCGGGCCGGATGATGGGCAGCGAATACGAACTGCTCGCTGTGCCAGCGCTCGAGGTCGTCGGTGGGAGCCTCTCCAAGATCGGCCAGGCTCTGATCATCGGCGCAGGCATGGCGGTCCTCCACCATTATCTCACCCTTCGGGTGCTGCGCTCGGAGCGAATCACCACTCTCTCAGTCGTCACCCTGCTGCTGGTGTTCGGGCTGGCTTCCTACTCGGGGGTTTCGCCGTTGGCCGCTTGCCTGGCATTGGGCGTGGCTCAGACCAATCTGAATCCGTCGCGGGATCGGCTGGTGGATTCGGTGTTCGCGGATTTCGAGCCCGTGATCTTGTGCGTCTTCTTCACGCTGGCGGGCCTGCACCTCTCACTCACTCATGCGGCGGCTGGCGGGTTGATTGCGTTGGTCTTCGTGATCGCGCGAGCTGCGGGCAAACTCCTCTCGGCCAACGTGGCCATGAACCTGGCCGGTGCCACTGCCCGCGTGCGCGGGAACCTCGGCATGGCGCTGCTTCCCCAGGCGGGTATCGCGATAGGCCTGGTGATCCTGATCCAGGATGATCCGGCGTTTGCTGCTACCTCCGAGCTGTTCACAGCGGTCGTACTCACGGCCGTCACGGTCAACGAGATCATCGGACCGATCACCACTGGCATCGCGCTTTGGCGTTCCGGGGAGATCGGCCAGGACCGCGCGCGGCTGGTCGACTTCCTGCAGGAAGAAAACATCGTGACGGGCCTGCGCGCCGATTCGATGGAGGACGCCATCGCCCAGATGGTCGATTTGTTGATCTCTTCCCATCACCTGACCGGGATCGACCGGGACGAGTTCCGAAACTCCGTCCTCGAGCGGGAGGCGCTGGTTTCCACCTGCCTCGGTGAAGGCCTGGCTGTGCCCCATGGTGTGCTGCCAGAAGGCCACGGCATGCTCGGCGTGATGGGCCTCTCTGCGCAGGGGTTGCCCTTCCAGACCCCGGACGGCCGCCCGGTGCATTGCGTCGTACTACTGGCAACTCCGGGCGGAGAACGCGATCGCCACCTGGAAGTTCTGGCCGCCCTCGCCCGCACCCTCGGCGGCGACCCAGTGATGCGTCAGCAGCTCTACTTCGTGGACACACCCGCGCACGCCTGTGAGATCCTGCATGGCGAAGACACGGAAATGTTCAACTATTTCCTGGGAGACGACTGAACACCCCAATCGGGTCGACCAGCGGAAACAACGTGAAATCCCTCTACTTCGATGGACGCCGTGCGGCGGTAGAAGAACGGCAGGAACCGGAAGCGGGCCAAGCCATGGCGCTCGTGCAAGTACACCTGGCGGGCATCTGCAGCACCGATCTCGAGATCATCAGGGGCTACATGAGCTTTCAAGGCATCCTCGGCCACGAATTCGTCGGTGAGGTGCTGGAAGGCCCGGCGGAATGGTGCGGGCAACGCGTGGTCGGAGAAATCAACTTCGCCTGCGAAAGCTGTGGCCTCTGTCGCGCTGGCCTCGGCCGCCACTGCGTTGCTCGACGGGTGATGGGCATCCTCGAAGCAGATGGCGCCTTCGCTCATCGTGTCGCAGTACCGGTTTCGAACCTGCACCGGGTTCCCACCACGCTGCCCGACGAAGCCGCCGTCTTCACCGAACCGCTGGCAGCAGCCTTCGAGATCCTGGAACAGCTCGAGGTGACAGCAGAGATGCGCTGCATCGTGCTCGGAGACGGCAAGCTCGGCCTGCTCGTCGCCCAGGTGCTGGCCGGAACGGGTGCCCGAGTGATTGCCGTCGGGCGACATCCGGAGAAGCTCACCTGCCTCGAAGCGTTCGACGTCGAGACCTGCCAGGTCGGCGCCTTCGACTCAGCATCTGCGAACGCTGACCTGGTCGTCGAAGCAACCGGAACCTCCCGCGGCCTCGAGCAGGCCATTGCTGCCACCCGGCCACGGGGCACCCTCGTGCTGAAGAGCACGGTGGCCGAACCGTCGCAGATCGACCTTGCTCCTCTCGTCATCAACGAGATCCGGGTCGTTGGCTCGCGCTGTGGACCCTTCGAACCAGCCCTCGACGCGTTGACTCGAGGTCTGGTGGACGTCGCACCGCTCATCACCGAGACCTTTCCCCTCATCCGCGCCACCCAGGCACTCTCCCGGGCCGGGGAGCCCGGCGTCCTCAAGGTACTGATCGACTGCAGCCAGCCCTGACCCGAAGTCCGTCAAGAGAGGGGCCAGGCACGATTGTTAAGTTGCC
>JAAELW010000448.1 GCA_024226235.1 bacterium | reverse complement strand
TTGCCGTGCGCTTGGTCCCAGCGAGCCAGAAAGCGGGAACCGCGCTGCTCGAGCCGTGATCGCTCTTCTGCGGTCCCAGAGAAGTGGACCCCGGGCTCCAGCTTCTCGAGAACCGTGTGCCTCCAGAAGATGACACGCACGTCAATGTCACGTTCGACCGTGCGATCGAGCACGTCGAAGAAGCTGCCGTGCCCTCCAGGCATCTCGAAGCCCCGTTCGAGGAATGCGATGGTCACCCACACACTCCGCTTGGCAGCTTCGACGGCCTGACAGATACGCTGGAACGCCGGCCCTCCGTCGACGAGCGGACGCACGGTATTGCCATCGCGGATCGGGTAGGATCCCGAAGTCACGTAGGGGATGTGGTCGGCATCACGTCGCATAGCTTCCTTTCGTTGCGAGGCCGAGCGCGGGAGCCTACAGCGCTCCGCAGGTGTTAGCGACAATCCCTCGCTGTCTTTTCCGCCACAATACTCCGATCATCCAGCTGGATAGAGCGGCCTTGCCAGGCTCGGGCAGACCAATAGCATCCATGCTGCACCACCCAAATCAGGGAGCCGGATCGTGTGGATGAGGGCGGCGGGAATGGCTTTCATCGTATTGATGACGCTGCCGCATCGGGGAATGGCTGAGCCTCCGTCGAGCTACGACGGCCGTCTGTTGTTCATGACGTATTGCATGATCTGCCACGGGCAAGACGGAAGAGGCAATGGCCCCCTGGCCAGGAAGATGGACGTCGAACCCGCCGATCTGACCGTCACCGTTCGGGTGCGTAGCGATATCGCACTGAAGGGGATCATCTCAGGGCGGGGCCGCCAACTGGTATCTGGACGGGATCGCCACAACCTCATCAGCGACTCGATGCCGGAATGGAAGGACATCCTCAGCGATCCGGAAGTCGAATCCTTGATCGCCTACCTGAAGTTCGTCAGCACATCAAAGCATCCACTGATGGGCAACCCGGAGGTGGGCCGTGATCTCTACACGAGGTACTGCCAGGCCTGTCATGGCGAGGAAGGGGAGGGTGATGGAGTGATGACATCCCTGATCGACATGGATCCGATGGATCACTCCAATCCCCTACAGATGAACAAGATCAGCAATCTGGAGATGGTCAGGAGCATCAAGAACGGGAAGGGGAACTACATGCCCCCGTGGAAGGAGATCATCAGTGAGGGCGAAATCGAAGCGCTGGTGAGCTATATCCGCCTGCTCAGCAACTAGCCGTAGAACCCTTGTGGGTGAAGGGCGTTCCTGAGCCGAACTGCCTGAATGTCCTATCACGCCGGGGAACTCCATTCATGGAAGGATGCTCGATCAATATGGCAGACCTACCCTGCTCGATCCGCCCGGTGTCGATGAAGCAACGGAAACGGCGAAGCACGGTGATGGCAGGCATCCTGGCTCTGGCCCTGGCTGCCGCGAATTGCAGCCCGATCCTGCTCCCGAGCCTCGTTGCGAGTGTTCCTGCAGGCGGTGGCATGGTGGCGCGAACCGCCTGGCTGGTCCTCGATTTTTCTGGCCCCGTGGACGCGACTGCGATGAATCGGATCATGTTGACCTGCAACGGAGCTGGCGTCTACGCCACGCCTAGCATGCTCGATTCCGACACCGTGGTCGTTGCTCCGAACGCCCCGATGCCGGCATCGGCGGCCTGCCAGCTATGGCTTGGCACGACTGGCGGCAACACGTTGGTCGCTTTCCAGACAGCTGCTGCAGGCCCGGCGTTTTCCGCCGTCCACGACCGACGGGATCCGGACCAGCCCCTGCCGTTTCCGGACGACTTCATGACCGTCGCAGACGCATCGAAGGCCACCGGGTTGCGTCCCAGCCTGACGCTGCCGAATGCGCCGGGCACGATGATCTCGTTGATTGAGGCAGTTGCGAATACGGCGGAGACGAAGAGCGACGGATGGAGCCCGGTCGGGCACCTGGCGGTGCAGATCTCGGAAGCCGTGGATCCGGCCAGTGTGCCAACGGATCGGGACGCCTCGATGGATCCGCTGTCGACGGTGGCCCTTCTCGACCTCACTCCGAGCAGCCCGAGCTTCGGCGCTCGCGTTCCCTTCCAGCTGTTTCCGCGTTCTCCCACGATACCGGGCGAGCCGATTTCGCACGCGCTGCTGATGTCGCCAGGTATCGCCCTGGAGCCCGAGGGCGTCTACGGACTGGTCGTGACGGATCGTGTGCTCGACGCCGCTGGCGAGCCGCTCGGACGCTCCAGCTTCGGCGCCGCCGTTTCCGGGCCGCTCGTTCCTGGAGAAGACTCCGAGATCACACGAGCTCGCGACCTCGCGGAGGACGTGCTCAGCGTTGCGGAGACGTTGTCACCCGTACCGATCCCTCGTGATGACGTGGTCCTGGCTGTTCGCTTGACAATCCGGAGTACGGATCAGTTCGCAGACGACCCGCTCGCGATGCGACAAGACGTCCTCGTGACCCCTCCGAATGTGGTCATCACCAGCGTCACCCCGGACTACCATTCGGATGTTGCGGCGATCGTTGAAGGCACCTTCGATGCGCCGGCCTGGCTGAGCGCTTTGTATATCCAGCGCGACGCCCAGGGGGTTCCTCTCGCGAATGGGACTGAGAGCGTGCCCTTCGTTCTCGCACTACCCGCCAGTGCGGCCGCTGGTATCCCGGCACCGATCATCATGTACCAGCACGGGAACCCAGGCAATGCCGAGTGGGAAGTGCCGTCTTCCGGGCGGCGCTTCGGAGGCGATGGCTTTGCGGTGGCCGGGTTCACGGATCCCATCAATCGCGCCCTGCCGGATCTCGGCTTCCAGCAGCAAGTGATTTTTGGAAACGTCATCCTC
This sequence comes from bacterium, assembly GCA_024226235.1. Classification (GTDB taxonomy): domain Bacteria; phylum Myxococcota_A; class UBA9160; order UBA9160; family UBA6930. The sequence continues at coordinate 6,233 of JAAELW010000448.1, read as the reverse complement.
AATGGGGAAGCCCCCGAGTTCTATCTGACGACCTACGGGGAGCAGATGGCGTTTGTCAGCGCCCTCAAGAGCATGGGGAGCCTCGACGTGCTGCCCATCGGTGCGCCGGACGGAATACCGGACCTCGACCCCACGACCCTGGTCTACGAAGGCATCAGCTACGGCTCCGCCCACGGCCAGGCCTTCCTTGCCTACGAGCCGGAGATCGCCGCGGCGGGCCTGGTCGTCGGCGCCTTGAGGTTTGCCGAGATGCTCGAACACCAGGACCGCACCCTACCGCACGGTGGGGACCCGTTCTTGACGGTCTTGTTGCCGAGCATACTCACCGGAATGCGCGCACCGGATATGTGGATGACGTTGCACCTCTTTGCGGTCTCCTATGACCCACAGGATGCGCACAATCACGCCCGCTTCATCTACCGCCAGCCGGTGCTCGTCGACGGCACCACTCAGAAGGCCTCGATCCTGGTCGTCGAGGGCATCGATGACGGCTTCGTGCCCAACAACTCCACCCGCTCGCTGGCCCGACAGCTCGGCGGCATTCCGCAGTTGGTGCCGGATGTCGTGAGGATCTCCGACCTGCCCGAGCAGGTAGGCCCGATCCAGGCGAATGTAGATGCGACCACCACGTCCGCGATGGTCCAGTATGCGCCCGCCGGCGCGGCGGTTCCGCCGTCGCCGGGTTGCATCGGGCAGTTCGAGGGACACTACTGCGCCCAGAGTGCGCCGGCGGCCGTATCGCAGCGCACGAACTTCTACCAGAGCGCCCAGGTTGGCGTGCCGGTGATCGACGAGTAAGCGGACGAACTCACCACGGCACGCACAAAAGGATGGCCCAGAAACCCGGGAGGCCCTCCCCAGGGCAAGGCACGTCTGTCAACAGGGCTGAAACTCCTCCCGAGTGATCTTGTAGAGCAGCCCGTCGAGTTCTCCCCGCCTGTCGTTCGCCGGGAACTTGATCGTGCGTTCGAGGCGCATGCCGATCCTCTCGCACACGGCAGCTGACGCCGGGTTGATGGCCTGCGGCAGGGAGCAGACTTCGTCCAGTTGGAGCGTCGAGAAGGCTTCGGTCAGTGCTGCAACAGCTCCCTCGCTCGCATAACCCTTCCCCCAGGCTGCCGGCTCGAGACGCCATCCCACTTCGACCGCTGGAAGGATTTCTGGCACGAAGGCAGGCACTGAGATGCCGAGATACCCGATGACGCTCGCACGCGCTTTCTCGATCGCGATCCAGCAGCCGAATCCATACGTATCCCACTCCCGGATCTGGGTCTCCAGAAAAGCCGCTGTCTCATCGCGCGAGAGAGCGCGGTCGTAGGGGAACTGCCAGACCTCTCGATGCGAAAACACACGGGCGAGCTCGTCGAGATCTCCCTCCTCGAAGCGGCGAAGCTCCAGACGCTCGGTATCGACGTTCGGCAGCGGAGCTGCGATCGGCGGATGGGAGCCATCGGAAGGCAGCACTGGCGTTGCTCCTGAACGGAGTAGGCGCGTCGGGCGCGTTGAATCGTCCCAGGGTACATGGGGACGGAGGAGCGGGGTCCCTGGCTTCGTGGGGAGATCAGCGAAATCGATACGGATTGACGAGTCCGCTTGGATGCTCTACAAAGGATCCATGGTCTCGGAACTCCGGAAGCGCAGTGATGCCGAGCGGCGGGAGCGCACCCGGCTGGCGTTGATGGAGGCGGCCGGCAAGGTGTTCGTGCGCCGTGGTTATCACGCGACCCAGGTCTCCCACATCGTCGGTGAGATCGACGTGGGCCAGGGCACCTTCTACCGCCACTTCGATGACAAGCGGGCGATCGCCGGTGCGCTGTTCGATCAGTTTGCCGAGTCGCTGCTCGCCGAGTTCACCCCGATGAGTGCCCCCCTGCCCTCCGGGGTGGAGCAGTACCGCGAGGCCTCGCTGGCTGCTGCGGCGCGTGCGGTGCAGGTGCTGCGCTCCCAGCGGCAACTTGCGCTGTTGTTCTTGCGCCAGGGTGCCTCCATCGATCTCGACCTCGATGGGCAGCTCGCCCAGATCCTCGACCGCTTCGTAGTGCTGGCAAAGTTCCACCTCGATCGGGCCATTGCCGGTGGTTTTGCCCGGGAGTGCGATTCGGAGATCGTCTCCCAGGCCATCGTCGGCATGGCCCTGCGCCAACTCGATCTGTGGCTCGGCGGGAGCATCGATGACCGTCGAGTGGAAACAGCAGCCCGCGAGCTGGTGGAGTTTGCGTTCCGGGGGTTCGGGCCATGAAGACCTACGACGGACAGCGCGTTCTCATCACCGGTGCAGCCCGGGGCATTGGTCTGTGTACTGCGCGGGAGTTTGCAGTCGCCGGTGCCGAGCTGGTGCTCACCGATCTGGATGAGGAAGCACTGGATCGGGCCCGCGCCACGTTGACCGAGCTCGGTGCGACGGTGCATGCGAGGGTCGTCGACGTGACGCAGCGGGATCAGGTGGATGAGCTGGCTCGTTGGGTCGTGGATGATCTGGGCGGGCTGGACGTGCTGATCAACAATGCGGGCGTGGGCCACATGGGGGAGCTCGCAGAGATGTCCCTCGAGAGCTGGGACAAGCTGATCGAGGTGAACCTGGTCGGACCGCTCCATCATGTCTACGCATTCCTGCCGCACTTTCGGCAGAAGGGTGGCGGGCAGATCGTCAACATCTCCTCCGGGCAGGCATTCTTCCGGCTGCCGACGTGGGGTGCCTATGCGGCCGCCAAGTCGGCCCTGGCCTCGTTCTCCGAGGTCCTCCACTACGAACTCAAGAAGCATCGGATCAAGGTCACCACGGTCTACCCCTTCATGGTGAGCACAGGCTTCTATGACGGGATCGAGGGGAACACCTGGGGTAGCAGGATGGCGATGAAACTCGTGCCCTACTACTCGATGACCCCGGAGAAGGTCGGGCGGATCATCTTCAGGGCCGTGCGGCGCGGCAAGCGGGTGGAGATGGTCAGTGTGATCAATCAGCTGGGCTTCTACACGCAGTTCATCCCGTTTGCGAACCAGCTCATTGCGCGCTCCAGCAATCGGTTGCTCGCCCCTGGTGTCGAGGGGGGCGAGAGGGGCTCCGGGGTCGGTGGAGCGCTCGGCAGAGTCCTGAAAGGCGCCTGGGGCTTCCGGATCACCGAGGTCATGCGCGGCGAGCATGAGTTCGAGTCCGCCTTCGGAAGCGCCGGTGGACGACCCATGGAGTTCAGCGTGCGCTGGGGTACGAACGAGGTGCGCCATTGGGTCGACCCGAGCGGTGGCCGCTTCCTCGTGAATGATCTCGAGGGGTCGGTGACCATCGACGGCCTGTGCCGCGACGCTCCTTGCAAGGGCACGCTCGAGCTGCGCTACCTCGAGGACCGCACGATCCGTTACGCGTTCGGGTTCGAAGCGGATGGCATGGCCTACCGGTACGAGGGCCAGAAAGTGGACATCCGGCCCTGGAACCTGCCGTGGTCCCACACGCGATGCTTCGGCCGTCTGACCCGGGCGGATACCGGCGCTCTCGTCTCCACGTCCCTGACCCGTTTCTACCTGCGCAGTACCCCGCGCTTCCTGGCGAGCCTGCGTTTTCAAGGAGTTGGCAAATGATTCTCGAAACCGTCTTAGCGTTTCTACTGGGTGCCTTCGGCTGGACCTTCATGGAATACGTGATCCACCGCTGGCTGGGCCACGACCCGCGCCTGCGGCCGAATCCGTTCGCCGCCGAGCACGTGCGCCACCACGGCGAGGGCAACTACTTCGCCCCGAACTGGAAGAAGGTCGGTGCAGCGATCGGCACCACGGCTGCCCTTCTCTGGCCAGCGGTCGCGGTCGCCGGCTGGCCGGCAGGGCTCGGGGCCGTCATCGGCTTCGTCAGCATGTATCTCGGTTACGAGATCCTGCACCGGCGGGAGCACACCCATCCCGGCGTCGGTCGGTACATGCGTTGGCTCCGCGGTCACCATTTTCATCACCACTTCACCAACCCGCGGGCAAACCACGGTGTGACGACACCGCTGTGGGATTGGGTGTTCGGTACCTACGCACCGGCCGGGATGATTCGCGTGCCCGCCAAGCTCCAGATGGATTGGCTCGCGGATGTCGAGACGGGCCTCGTGCAGGCTGCTTATGCCGGACAATACGAGTTGGTCGACTGATCGACCCTGGTCGACTGATCGATCCTGGTCGACTGATCGATCCGCGCCGCACGCGGTCGAGAGGGTCTACCCCCAGGTCTCGCGACGCCGCAGATACGACACGCTGAGCCAGATCGCACGCGTGAGGTGGTCGAGGATCAGCACGAGCCAGATCCACAGCAGCGGGCCGTCGAGCACGACCGCGGCGAGGTAGGCCAGCGGGACGCGGAAGATCCAGTTGCCGATCACCGCGGCGACGAGTGGCGTCCAGGTATCTCCGGCGCCTCGGAAGGCGCCCGCGAGCGTGAAGTGGAGTTGCATCACGGGTTGTGCCAACGCGAGGCAGAGCATGAACGGACCGAGCGTGGCGACGGTTTCGGCGTCGACGGTGAAGATCTCGGCCAGGGGCTTTCGGGCAAGCGCACCGACGGCTCCCATCGCGATCGCCGTGACCACGGCGAGCACGGCGGCGCGGGCGGTGGCTCGCGTGGCGGTGGCCGGATCCTTGGCGCCGAGAGCCTGGCCCACGAGCGTGGCCACCGCCTGGCTGTAGCCGATGCCTGGGATCCAGGAGAAGGAGAGGATGCGGATGCCGATCGTATAGGTGGCGGCGGCGACGGTTCCGTAGGTACCGATGAATGCGAAGTAGGAGATCATCGCGGCGTTCATCACCAGGCGTTCGCCGACGCCCGGGATGGAGATCCGGATCAGCTCGGGGAACAGGCGGCTCATGCCGTCCAGGTCGCGCCGCCGGAGGCCGGTGGGGCCGTCCTGGGGGCTCCGGGCGATGGCACCCGTGAACAGCACGAGGGCCACGCACTGGGCGATCAGGGTCGCCAAGCCTGCCCCGGCGACGCCCATCTCCGGAAAGCCCGCCAGCCCGAAGATCAGCAGCGCGTTCAACAGGATCTTGACCACGGTCACCACCAACGTGATGCGGAGCGGTGTGCGGGTGTCCTTGTTGGCGCGCAGCCCGCTTTCGATGGTCAGGCAGACGCCCATAAGCACCGCGGAGGCCATCAGGTAGTGGAGGTAGGGGATGCAGAGTTCGATGACCTCGGGCGAGGCGGACAGCCAACCCAGCAAGGGCCTGGGCGCCACCAGTATCAAGCCGCTCAGCAAGAGCGCGGCGCCGAGAGCGAGGATCAGGGACGCCGCGAAAGCCTGTCTGGATTCCTCGGGCTTGCCGGCACCGATCGCGCGGGCCATCACCGCTACGCAGGCGAACGAGAGCGCAAACAGCGCGGACTGGGAGACGAAGAAGAGCTGCACGGCGTAGCCGACGGCGGCTTGAGCCTCCGGACCGAGCCGGCCGACCATCGCCACATCGACCAGGGCCACCAACGCCGCCAGCCCCTGCGAGAGCATCACCGGCCACGCCAGGTGCCAGATCTCACGAGTGGTTCCGGGCGAGCCATCGTGCGGTAGCGGCTCTGCGAGAACACCGGCACCGCTGCCGACCGCCAGGGTTCCGGTCGGGTTTGCCGGGGCGCCTTCCGGGTCGCCCAGCTCCTCCAGCTGCTCCTCCACCGCGTGCTGGGCACGTTCGGTCGGGTCGGACGGTCTGGGCATGAAGTGGCGCAGGCTATCGGAGCGGCCCCCGACCTGCCATTAGCTGCGTCGGGGCAGGGTCTCGATCCCAGCCATCAGCTGCGACGGGGCAAGGTCTCGAGTACGGCTTCGAGCTCTGTCAGGGTATCGAGTTCATGGCTTCCGAAGACCTCGGCGAGGCCGATCGCCGCACCTCCTCCGACGGCTGCGAGCCCGGCGCCGAACCACAGGCTCCGACGCAGCCACTGCCGGCGGGTGAGGCGGCGCCCCATCGCGCTGGCCCCGAGCACACCGAGGCCCGCAGCACTGCCGCCGCGTAGCTCGTCGCGGCGGGCCTCCGCCAATGCCCGTCCCTTGGCGAGTGCTTCGCGGGCAAGTGCAAACGCGGGCTCGTCCGCCCCTGCAAAGGGGCGAGCCCCGACTTCCCGTGAAAGTGCGATCTCGGCCACGAGCCCTGCGTGATCCGAATACGCGGCATCGACTCCGTCGAACGACAGCGGTTCGTCGAATGCGCGCTTCAGGTGTTGCACCCGTGCGGTCGTGCCGAGGCCGTCTCGTGTCCACACGTAGTCGATGCGCGAG
>JAAELW010000447.1 GCA_024226235.1 bacterium | reverse complement strand
TCGACGCCTCAGACGCTCACCGTCGATCCGTCCAAGAAGGCGAGGATCCAGATCACCCTCGACCAGGTGATCCCGCCGATCGAGCCGCCCGAGGACACCGAGTACATCAAGCATGTACGCATCGAGAGCAAGCTGTTATCCGACTTCTGGGGACGGCCGATGCACCTCGGCGCCCACGTGCTCCTGCCCGAGGGCTTCGACCAGCACCCGGAAGCGCGCTACCCGCTGGTGATCTTCCACGGCCACTTCCCATCGGACTTCGGCGGCTTCCGCCCCGAGCCCCCGGACCCCGACCTCGAGTGCGAGTACTCCGCGCGCTTCGACGTCGATTGCTACAACCGGGTCCAGCAGCAGGAAGCCCACGACTTCTACCAGAAGTGGACCGGGCCGGATTTCCCGCGCATGTTGATCGTCGAGATCCAGCACGCCAATCCCTACTACGACGACTCCTACGCCGTGAACTCCGCCAACCTCGGCCCCTACGGCGACGCCATCACCCACGAGCTGGTGCCCTACCTGGAGGAGCAGTT
>JAAELW010000446.1 GCA_024226235.1 bacterium | reverse complement strand
AAGTGAATTCTGAACTCCGGCCCCGTTCGTGAACTCCGGCCCCGTTCTCTTCGTGATGGTCTAGGCTCCGGGGTGTGGGAGATTGGGTGCGGCTGGCGAGCTCGCGGCGGGTCGTCCGCCGGGCATTGATGTACGCGGTGATCGTCGGGACCATCCTGATTTCGATCAACCATGGCGATGCGCTGCTGCGCGGCGAGCTGGATTCCACACGTCTGTGGAAGATGGGGCTGACGGTGCTCGTGCCGTATGCAGTGTCGACGCTCTCGAGCGTGTCCGCACTGCGCGGGCAGTAGGCGCCATGCGACGAGGTTGGATCTGGGGGAGTGCTGTGGTGGCACTGCTCGCGGGCCCGAGCGCGGCGATGGAGCCGCCTGAGCTTTCGATCCTCGTCGACTCCGAGTGGGCTCTGGGGATGCGGGGGCCGCATAGCCAGAAGCTCGAGGTCGTGGCACAGCCCGAGTTGCATTGGGCCCTCGGGGCAGACACCCGACTCACGGCCATTGGCCGGCTGCGAGCAGACGCCTTCGACCGCATCCTGCCCGGACATCCACGTGCCACCGAAGTCTCGTCCTTCTCGCGCGTGGGTTCGGCCGGGGATCACGTGGACTTCGAGCTGCGAGAGCTCTTCATCGAAACGCAGTGGGGCCGCACCTGGCTCACCCTCGGCAAGCAGCAGATCGTCTGGGGCCAGGCCGATGGCCTCAAGGTGCTCGATGTCGTGAACCCCCAGGACTTCCGCGAGTTCATCCTCGACGAGTTCGACGATTCGCGGATTCCGCTCTGGACCGTGAATGCGGAAGTACCGATCGGTGCGGCCAACGTGCAGCTCCTGTGGCTGCCGGATCCCTCGTATCACGACCTTCCCGAACCGGATGCGACCTTCGCCTTCACCGCGCCGCGCTTCCTTCCGCCGCAGCTGCCGGGCCACCTGCCCTCTCTCGAGCAGACGAACCGCCCGCGTCGCCTGCTGGCCGACTCCGATGCCGGAATACGCATCGCGGCTTTCGTCGGCGGCTTCGACCTGAGCGTCAACTACCTCTACCACCGGGCCGACCGCCCGGTCTTCGAAGGACGCCGTGGCTCCGGCCCGTTCGGCCCGACCGTGACCTTCACACCGCGCTACCGACGAACGCATCTGCTGGGCGGCACGTTCAGCAACGCCTTCGGCGATCTCACGCTGCGCGGCGAGGTCGGCTGGACCAGCGACCGACGGCTCTCCGTGGAAGATCCCTCCGACACCGACCTGGTGGGCCAGACAGGTGAGCTGGCCTACGTACTCGGGCTCGACTGGTTCGGCTTCCGAGACACCCTGCTCTCATTCCAGGTCTTCCAGAGCTGGCTGCTGCGCGACGAAACGGGCTGGCTGCGCGACCGGCTGGAGTCCAACCTCACCTTCCTCGTCCGCCGCGAGTTCTGGAACGAGCGCCTCAGGCTGGAGGGCATCTGGCTCCACAACCTGAACGACGGGGACGGTCTGCTGCGCCCCAAGCTGAGTTTCGAGCTGCGCGACGACCTCACCCTGTGGGCAGGCCTCGACATCTTCTACGGTCGCAGCCGTGGAGTCTTTGGAGAATTCGACGGGCGCGATCGCGCCGTACTGGGGATGAAGTGGGGATGGTGAAACGCTTTGCGATCGCGCTCCTGGCAGCGACGGCCTGGGCGGGAACAGCCGGCGCAGAGACGCTTCCGGACGGTGCCGAGGTTGCCCGGCGCATCAACGCGCGCGACGACGGAAGCTCGGCGCAGCGCACGCTCGAAATGGAGTTGATCGACAAGAGCGGCCACACACGCAAACGCAGCGCGCGGCTGCTGCGCCGCTGGTTCGGCAAGGAGAAACGCCTCGCCCTCTTCTATCTGAGCCCGGCGACGATCGAAGACACCGCGTTTCTCGTCCACGACTTCCCGGAGCCCGGTCGGGACGACGCCCAATGGCTCTACCTCCCCGCGCTGCGCAAAGTACGCCGTATCGCTGCTCGGGACCGGGGCAAGGACTTCCTCGGCACCGACATGAGCTACGAAGACATGAAGAACGAGACCAAGGTATCTGCCGGAGACCACCACTGGACCACCCTGCGCGAGGAAGCTTGTGGCGATACCAGCTGTCTCGTCGTAGAAGCCGTCCCCCTCGACGAAGACATGGCGCAGGCAGTCGGCTACGGAAAGGTCACCTACTGGGTAGACCGCACCACATGGATCGCACGACGCGCAGAATACGAGGACACTGCGGGTCGCCCGAAGAAGAGCGCACAGATTAGCGAGATCCGTCAGGTCGACGGCATCTGGACCGCACACCGCATCGAAGTGACGAACCGCAAGAGCGGACACCGCACGGTGTTCCATGTCTCCGATGTGGACTATGCCACCGAGATCGACGCCGACCTGTTCACGGAGCGGTCGTTGCGGCGCGGGGTTCGCTGAGGGGTGCACCGAGACCGGGAATGATCTCACCCTCGGACGAGGCCGGTGGATCAATCTCGAGCAATGCGGCCACGGTGGCGGCCAGGTCGATCGCTCGCGCTTGGCCAAGCCGGGCCCCGGAGGCGACTCCGCGCCCCATCGCCAGCAGGATCGCGTGCATCTCGGTGTACCTGGCCGGGTCGTAGCCATGAGCTCCGCCCGACGCCTTGCCAAACAGGCCCTGGAGGAACGCCTGACCTCGGCGCCGCGCTCCTCCCAGCCGCAACGGCGGCTCTGCGAGGAGCACGATCTGACCGACGCGGGTCGGGTGGCGGTAGCGCAGGGCCGGCGGAAGCTCCTCGGCGCGCCAGGCCGTGAGGCCCTCCACTCCCTCGAACGCCGCCAGCGCCTCGTCCACCTGGGAGGGATCGCGCAGGTGCACGTGGGCCACGGACGTGCCGTGGATCACCCGTCCGGACAAGCCCGCGCGGCGCAGCAAGCTCCCCCCATCGAGTACGCGGTCGGCCGCAATCATGCCATGGTCGCTGGACACGATCAGCGTGGTGCGAGCCCAGAGGTCGCGGGTGTCGATGCCTTCGAGCAGGCGAAGCAGTTCGCCGTCCTGCTCGCGAAGCTGCGCGGCCACCTCCGGCGTACCGGGCCCATTCCGGTGGCCGGCGCGGTCCGCGCCGTGCCACCAGCTCATGATCAGGCGCGGGCGGTCCTTCTCGGGAAGATCGAGCCAGGTCAGGACCTGATCGACCTTCACACGCTCCGGCAGGCCACCCTCGAACGGAGCCCGCCGAAAGCTGGCACCCACACCGCGCCAATCCGTCTCGGACCCGACCCAGAAGAACGTCGCTGCCCGCACTCCCTGGCGCTCGGCTGCAGCCCAGATCGGCTCCGCTTCGAGAAACCGCGCGTCATTTCCGTAGTCGAAGTAGCCGAGCTCAGGATCGAGGAAGCGATTGCCGACGATGCCGTGCCGATCCGCATGGGTACCGGTGGCCTGAGCCACATGGTTGGCGAACGTGCTCGACGGAAACACCGGAACCAGCGCTCCGGCCGAAGCACCTTCTCGGGCGATGCGCGTGAAGGCGGGCAAGCTCTCGGCTCCGAGCGCGTCGTGACGCACACCGTCCATCGAGATCCAGACGACGATCGGCCCCTCGGCCGCAGCCTCCACGGGCTCCACAGGCTCGGCCGCGGCCTCCACGGGCTCCGCCGTGAGCCCCCACGTCCATAGAACCGCAAGCGTGAAGAGAATACGAAGCATCTCAGTCAGGCGTCCGCCGCCATGTGGTTTGCCACCATCGCGCCGATGATAGCCATGGAGCGTGTCCGAGCTGCGAATTCCACCAGGAATATGCGGGTTGGTGTAGGCTGGCTCATGGCGTGGATCCTGTGGCTCCTCCCGTGTGCCGTTGCGTTGCTTCCGATGGCTCCGGCTGCAGCAGCGCCACGCGTCGTGCTGATTGGCCTGGACGGCGCCTCCTGGTCGGTGATCGACCCGCTGGTCGAGGCGGGACGCTTGCCGAACCTGATGGGTCTGCTCGAACGCGGAGTGCATGCCGAACTCGAGACCGTCGAGCCGGTGATCTCGCCCGTCGTGTGGACCTCGGTCGCGACCGGGCAGCCGCCCGACGTGCACGGAATCGGCGACTTCTTCGGTAATGCGCGCAGCCGATTGGCGCCAACGATCTTCGAACGGGCGGCCGTCCAAGGCCTGCGCGTGGGTACCCTCGAGTGGCTCGTCTCCTGGCCCGCCCAGGAGCTCCCGGACGGCTTCGTCGCTCCCGCCTGGCTGCGCCGGGACGACACGACCTCACCAGGAGACCTGTTCGCCCGAGCAGGCATCCCGCGGTACGCCTACTCGAACCAGGGGCTCAGGAGCCGAGCCGAATTTTTCGAAACCTCCTTCGAGGAGACTCGGAGAAAGGCCTCTACCTGGAACAAGCTGGCAGCGACGTACGAGCTGGATGCGGGTGCGGTCACCTTCTACGCACTCGACGCTCTCTCCCACCGCTTCTGGGCGGACTCGTTCCCTGAAGGCTTCGATCCGGATGATCTTGCGAATCGCGGGCTCGAACCCGAATTCCAGCACGCAGTACAGAAGGGCTACGAAGCGATCGACCGTGCCATCGGCGAGCTGGTAGCGGCTCTCCCAGACGATTCCGCCGTTCTGATCGCCTCGGACCATGGGTTCCAGGCTGGAGAACGCTTCGAGCGCCGCTGGTCGTTCACACTCGAAGAAGAACTGGCGATGGCCGGGCTCGTCCCGGGGCGTGAAGCTTTCCGAATCGACGGGCAATTCGGGCTTCCGACCCTGCGTGTGCTTTCGGGGCCCTTCGACGAGCGCGAGCCCATCCTCGAACAGTTGGTCACTTTCTTCGAGGGTGCGCATGACGAACACGGTGCAGCACTATTCAACGTCGTGGTCTTCGATCAGGCCGAACGCCCGGCCGGCCACGAGCGCAGCTGGGGCGAACGCCTGAAACAATGGGGATTCCGGATGGCGGCCCGCTGGCTCTACTCGGTGGAGTTCGACATGCCGGCCCATGCGATGCTGATCCTGATTCCAGAGGACGAAGCGCTGGAGGCAGCCTGGCCCAATGGACAGGTCACGCTAGGCGGCCAGCAGGTACCGATCCGCCAGGTCGCCTACGGCGACGGGTTCACTGGCACCCATCACCCGACGGCCGTGTTCATCGGCGCCGGCGGCCCGATCCGCGCAGCCGATCAGCGCCAGCAGCTCTCGGTGCTCGACATCGCCCCGCTGTTCCTTCACCTGGCCGGCGCCGCGATCCCCGATGATCTGGAGGGTGAGCTTCCGTTGCACTTCCTGGCGAAGGACTGGCTCGAAGCGCATCCGATTCGCGACGTGCCGGCGTCGGATCTCCCGCGCCTGCCTGCGCCGACAGGGCCCGAACACGAAGACGCGGCCCTGGTCGAACGGCTCCGCGCGATGGGCTACATCGACTGAGCCGTTTCCGGATGCCCAGCCGCACGAAGTGCAGCACGCAGTTTGTTGGCTGCGGCGTCCATGGCCGCCGGATCGGGGTTGGCATCGGCGTTCGAGAAGTCGAGGTCGTGCAGGCCCTCGATCGGGACCAGGTGGAGGTGGGTGTGGGCGACCTCCAGGCCTGCGATCATCAGACCGACCTTCGTCGGCGAGAACGCCTCCTGAACGGCCCGGCCTACCTTGTGGGCCACCGTCGTCAGGTGGCTCATCAGATCCGGATCACAATCGATCCAGTGGTCGACCTCTTCGATCGGGACGACGAGGGTGTGGCCGGGACGCAGAGGCGCAATGGTCAGAAACGCCACCACGCGGTCGTCGCGCCAGACAAAACGGCCGGGCAGCTCGCCCTGGATGATCCGGGTGAAGATCGACGGCACGGGAACTCCTTTCGAGGGTGATGCTGCCGACATGGTACAGATCCAACGAAGATCGCTGCCGACCCGACAGCGCATCGCCGAGAGCGTCGTCATGACCGCAGAAGATCAGTTCTCGGTCACCGTCAGCGTCGGCGTCGCCGATTATGCGAAGGGCGACGCGGACATCCTGCCCGCGTTGCGCAGGGCCGATGAGGCGCTCTTCCGCGCCAAGGCTGGGGGCCGGAACCGGGTCTGCTGCTCGACCCGCTGAGACCCCCGCCCCGCGGGCGGGACTCTCCAAGCACCGCTATCGTCCGCTCCCGCGTTCATCTCTACTGTGAGGAGCATCCCCCATGAGTCGCAAGGTATTCGTCGTAGGCGTTGGCATGACCAAGTTCGAGAAGCCCGGCTCGAAGGAGTGGGACTACCCCGACATGGGTCGCGAAGCAGGCGAGAAGGCCTTGGCCGATGCGGGCCTGAAGATCGACGACATCGAGCAGGCCGCGGTGGGCTACACCGCCGGCGATTCCACCTGCGGCCAGCGGGCGTTCTACGAGCTCGGGACCACCGGTATCCCGATCTACAACGTGAACAACAACTGCTCCACCGGCTCGACCGCGCTGTTCATGGCGAAGCAATTCGTCGAGGGTGGGCTGGCCGAGTGCACGATGGCGATGGGCTTCGAGAAGATGGAGAAGGGCTCCCTCGGCGTGAAATACACCGATCGGACGATGCCGATGGACAAGCACTTCAAGGTGATGATCGATGAGCGCGGCTTCGAGCCCAAGGCTCCCGCCGCACCGCAGATGTTCGGCAACGCCGGGCTCGAGCACATGGAGCGCTACGGCACGACCGCCGAACAGTTCGCGAAGATCGGCTACAAGAACCACAAGCACTCGGTGAACAACCCCTACTCCCAGTTCCAAGACGAGTACACGCTGGAGCAGATCCTCGAGTCACCCACGGTCTACGGACCGCTCACGAAGCTGCAATGCTGCCCCACCTCGGATGGCGGCGGCGCGGCGATCGTCGCGAGCGAAGAGTTCGTGAAGAAGCACGGCCTCGAAGAACAAGCCGTCGAGATCCTCGGCCAGGCCATGGCCACGGATTTCGCCAGCACCTTCAACGAGAAGTCGATGATCAAGATGGTGGGCTCGGATCTCACCCGATCCGCTGCCCAGCAAGTCTACGAGCAGTCGGGTCTCGGACCGGAGAACGTGGACGTGGTCGAGCTCCACGATTGCTTCAGCTGCAATGAGCTGATCACCTACGAAGGCCTGGGCCTGTGTCCCGAAGGCAAGGGTGGCAACTTCGTCGACGAGGGCGCGCAGACCTACGGCGGCCAGGTCGTGGTCAACCCGTCGGGCGGGCTGATCTCGAAGGGCCACCCCCTGGGCGCCACCGGACTGGCTCAGTGCGCCGAGCTCTGCTGGCAGCTCCGCGGCGAGGCCGATGCCCGCCAGGTAGAGGGTGCCAAGGTCGCTCTCCAACACAACCTGGGCCTGGGCGGCGCAGCAGTCGTGGCGATGTATCGCAAGATGCAGTAGTCGGCCGTCCGGCCGCGGTATCGAAAGATGCAGGACCGGCCGCACGCAGATAGATCGGCGATGTCACCATCACCGAGTTCGTGGAGTTCGATGAAGGTCAACCGGCGGGGGCTGGGTTCCCCGGAACGGCCCGTTCCAGCGCTGCGAGTAATCGATCGATCTCTCGAAGGAGCGGCGCGGGAACGTCCGAGGCAATGAGCTCTCGAACCTCTTCGTAGTACCAGCGTGTCTGCAGCGGACTTCCGGTGAAGCGGCCAAGCGTTTCGACGCCGTACTCCTCGATGTCGGCGATCAACGCGCGCAGGTTGTCGAGCTTGTCGCAGGCCGCGACCAGGCGGGTGCCAGCGTCGGCCTTGCCGAGGTTGGAGAGATAGTGGCGCTTGCGGTCGAGCCACTGGCCCTTCTCGCTCGGGTCTTGGCCCGGCAGGAGGTCGGTAAGGTTCGCGACGCGGTCGGCGATCGATGCACCGAACACTTCCGCCAGACCGGCAACACTGACCCCAGCGCAGTCTTCGACCGTATCGTGAAGGAGGGCAACCGCGGCCAACTCGACGCTGCCTCCGTGGGTCAGGACGAGACCGGAGACCTGGAGCAGATGACTCACATACGGGATGTCATTGCCTTTGCGCGTCTGGTCGGCGTGGGCATCGACAGCGAAGCGGAAGGCACGGGAGAGAAGCTCTCGAGTGTTTCGGTCCATCGTCTCCTCGCAGAGCCTCCGAGGGGTCAGCCCCTGCGGCCGAGCCCCGCGACAGCGTACACCGCATCGATCGCCCGCATGTTGAGCACACCATCCCGCCCATCGGTCGGCACTGGCACACCCTCTCGCACCAACCGGACGAAAGCCTCGAGCTGGTGGGTGTAGCTCGCGCGACCCGGCTCGGTCTCGCGGACCAGACCCTCCTGGGTGCGGATCGCGATGCGATGGAACCATTGAGGCGCCACGGGGTTTGTCACGCGCATCTCGCCGTTCGTACCGACGACGCGAGCCCAAACGCGCGGAGGGGTGAAGGCCAGCAGCGAGGCCGTGAATGCCGCCGTCCGATCGCCAGGGAAACGCAGCTCCGCTCGCATGTAGCGATCGACGCGCGGGGCGATGAGTTTTGCGTCCGCAGAGACCACTTCGGGCTCTGCATCGGCCAGGAAACGCAGGATGGACAGGCAGTAGCAACCCATGTCCATCGTCGAGCCCCCGCCGAGCGCGAGATTGAAGCGGATGTCACGAGGCTTCGGGATCGGCAGACACATCTCCATCTCGAGGTGCACGACCCGACCGAGGCGACCACTCGAGATCACCTGCCGCATGCGCTCGGCGAGCGGGTGGTAGCGCCAATGGAACGCCTCCATCAACGGTCGGCCGGTCTTCTCAGCGGCTTCGGCCATGCGCTGGGCCTCGTCGGCATTCGAGGCCAACGGTTTCTCACAAAGTACGGCCTTGCCGGCTTCGAGAGCGCGGATCGACCACTCCGCGTGCAGACTGTTGGGGAGCGGGTTGTAGACCGCGTCCAGCTCGGGATCGTCGATCAGCGAAGCGTAGCTCTCGTGAACCCGCGGCAGGCCATGCTTATTCGCAATGGCACGGGCCCGTCCGGGATCACGAGCCGCCACGGCAAAGGCGAGCGCCCCCGGAACGTCCCGAGCCGGCTTGATCAGCGCGGTCGGGGCGATCGCCGCAGCACCCAGAATCCCGATGCGGAGGGGATCGACCATTTCTCCATCCTACGCCCCGTAGGCCCGCTCGACCATCCAGAAAATGCCAAGGCCACAAACCACGGCCGTCCCCAACTCGACCACGACGCGGTGAAGCCTCCCCTCGCGGATGTGGGTGATGGCCCGCAGCACGGGCCAGAGAGCGGCGATGAGGACCAGCTGGCCGAGCTCCACTCCGACGTTGAAGCCGAGCAACGCCGGCAACAGACGACCTTGCGGAAGCGAAATATCCGTCAGCACGCCGGCAAAGCCGAAGCCGTGGACCAGGCCGAAGCAGAAGGCAATCGCAGCCCGGAGCCCCGCCGGGGCGTCGAGTCGATCGAGCAGCGCGAAGTAGCAGGCGGCGAACAGCGCCAGGCCCAGCAGGGTCTGCGGAGGAATGGCTCCCACGCCGGAGGCTGCGGCTACCGCCATCGCGAGCAACACGGCCACGACGGCGGCGGGTAGCGCTCGCCCCCTGCCCGACAGCAACCAGCCATTCTCGGCCGCGATCAACGCGATCGAGAGCCCGATCAATGCCTCCACGGCTCCTGCTTCCGGCTGCACACGGCCGAGGGCAGCCAGGGCCAGCGTGATGCTATGAGCGATCGTGAAGCCAGTCACGATCGTCACCACCTCGCGGGCTCGCCGGGCAAGCAGCAGCAGCCCGAGCAGGAAGACCAGGTGGTCGTAGCCGGTCACGATGTGCTCGACACCGACGCGCACGTACTCGGGGATTCCGCTGCCCTCGGGTTTCACGGCTTCGCCACCGCCCGGCGCCGGGAGAAGCCAACTGCGTTGGGCTTTCGTCAGCACGCGCTCGACCACGGACCCATCCCGCTTCTTGAAACGGGCGAAGTGCAGATGGCTCGGCGCCACTTCGCGCAGCAAATTGCTGGTGAGAACGAGTGCGCCTTCGTTGGGGCAGCGCAGCTCCCATTCGAATACGGCCCTTTCCGGGGGCGAAGCCAACACGCGCAGCCCCCGAGTCGCCACGCAGGCTTCGCCGTCCGCCTCGAGCCGGAGCGCATCAGGCAGATAGCGGGCCAGTGGCGCGGGAAGGTTGAGCGGCGAAACGGTGCCCCACGGCAGACGTGTCAGTTCGAGCTGGGGAATGCGGAGCCGCACACTGGCGTCGCGGCCATCGATCTCCCAACTGGAATAGGATGTGCTGCGGGTGTGGGCTACCGCAGGGCCCGCTGCGACAACGGCCAGCATCACCGATAGCGCGAGCCTCGACGCAGGCCTCAAGGTTCGGTTTCCGCCAGCACGACTTCAGCCCGCGCTCGCAGATCGTCGAGGTAGCTGCGCAGCGCGCGATCTCCAGCACGGCGCACCCACTCCTTGCTCACCAGCTCGGAGATCTCCTCGAAACCCGGGACTCGCTCCGGTTCGCGATCCAACAACAGGAACAAGTGGTAGCCAGTACCGGAGCGAACCGGCTGGCTGATCTCGCCCTTCGTCATGTCCATCACGGCGCGTAGCGCGGTCGGCCCTATGTACTCGCGAAGCTTCGCCGGAGGAAGCAGTGCATCGGGGATCGGCGAGACCTCTGCATCCCCATGAGCCTTGCGGACATCCTCGAGCGACTCGCCACCGATCCAGACAACGCGGGCCTCGTTCGCCCGCGCGATACCCGCTTGATCGTCCTCTCCGCGTCGCACCCGGAAGAAGACCTGACGAACGCGCAGACGGCCGGGCTGTGTGAAGAAGGGCGCTTCCTCCGCATAGAATGAACGCAGATCGGCCTCTTCGACGGGGCGGTCCTCCGCGTCGGCGACGACCATGCGGACCATGGTCGATGTGATGTTCGCGCGCACCCGGCGATCACTCTCGACGAGGCCGAGCTCCATCCCTCGTTGCACCAGGAGTTCTTCGTCGATCATCCGATCGAGAACGCGTTTGCGCATCTCTTCGGAAGCTGCCCGACGCGTATCGCTCTCGAGGCCCGCGACGAGACGCCCGTAGTCTTCACTGGAAATCAGCGTGCCGTTCACACGGGCGACCGTCGCATCCGGCAGCGAACCGAGCGTGGGATCGGTCGACAGGAGCCCCCCGGCTGCCAGCGCTACGCCGGCGAACGCCCCGAGTCCGAGCAGGACGAGGGGCCGACGCTTCGAGGAGGGCTCTGCATTCATGGGGCCGTGACCGTAGCCGAGCCTGCGGCTCGATGTGAACAGCGCGAAGCATCTGGGTTGCCGGGAGGATACACTGGGCCGACATGCCCCCTGCCTCTACGTTCGCGATGGTCCTCGAATCGCCGCGCCGGCTCGAAGCGCGGGACCTTCCGATCCCCGATCTGACGGACGATACGGCGATCTTGCGCCTCGAAGCCTGCGGCATCTGCGGCAGCGACTACGAGCAGTTCGAGGGCGTGCTGCGGACGCCGACACCGGTCATCCCGGGCCACGAACCCCTCGGCGTGATCGAGGCGATCGGCGACCGCGCTGCAGAGTACTGGCGGGTCGATGTGGGCGACCGAGTCGCCGTCGAGAACATGATCGCCTGTGGGCATTGCCCACGCTGCCTGGCCGGCCTCCGCCACCTGTGCGAGCGACGGAAGATCTACTCCTACATCCCGCTGGCCGAGCAACACGGACTCTGGGGCGCCTACGCCCAGCACATGGTACTTGCACCGGGATCGGTAGTGCACAAAATCGACGCTTCGCTGGCGCCTGAGCTCGCCGTGCTCTTCAACCCGCTGGGCGCCGGGTTCCGTTGGGCTGTCGAGATCCCCGAGACGAAGCCAGGCGACAACGTTCTGGTGATGGGCCCCGGGCAACGCGGTCTGGCCAGCGTGTTGGCGGCGCGCCAGGCCGGCGCCGACAAGATCTTCGTCACCGGCCTAACTGCCGACGAGAAGAAGCTCGAGCTGGCACGCGCATTCGGCGCCGACGCAACGATCGACGTGGAGCAGGAAGACCTGACCCAACGCGTGCGGGAGTTGACCGACGGTCGCGGGGTGGATGTCGTCGTCGAAGTGACCTCCTACGCGACCGCCCCGGTGACAGATGCTCTCGATGTCGTGCGCATGGGCGGCACTGTCGTGCTGGCAGGCATGAAGGGTTTCAAGGCGATCCCGGACTTCGTGTCGGACAAGATCGTGGTAAAGGAGATCCGGGTCCACGGTGCGATCGGAGTCACCTCTTCCGCCTACAGGAGCGGAATCCGCATGATCGAGGGCGGCCGTCATCCTCTCGAACGCATGCACACCCACGGGTTTCCACTGGAAGAGGCGGAGCTGGCCATCCAGACGCTCGCTCGGAAAATCCCCGGTGAAGACGCCATCCACTGCTCGCTCCACCCACGGCCCTAGCCGCGATCACCCCTCCGCCGTGTCGCCATGAACCCGCGTCTGCTCGCCCTGCCCGCTCTTGCGCTTTTCATCCTGGCCTTCTGGTCGAGCGGCGCACTCGACGTACTGACCGATCCTGAACGCCTGCGGGCCCTATTGACCGATTCGGGCCCGCTTGGCCCCCTGCTCTACGTATTGGCCTTCTCGTTGATCGAGCCTCTCGGCATGCCGGGTATCGTCTTCATCGGTCCAGCCACGACGATCTGGCCGTATTGGACCGTCGTCGGCCTCTCTTTGGCGGGCGCGGTGGGCGCCGGCATCGTCTCCTATATCGCAGCGCGCTGGTTCCTTCGCGGTTGGGTGCAAGAGCACCTCCCGCCGCGAATCCGTCGCTTCACGCTGCATGCCGAAGAGCGACCCCTGCGTACCGTGATCCTCGTACGCCTCGTCTTCTTCCTGGCCGCTCCCGCCCACTGGGCCCTGGGCATCTCGAACATCCGTTTCCTTCCCTTCGTTCTCGGAAGCCTGATCGGCTTTGCGCTCCCGATGATGGGACTGGTCTACGGCACGGAAGCCGTCGTCACCTATCTGCAAGAAAATGGGATCGACGAATGGGTCGCAGCGATTGCTGCTGCGATCGCGGCGGTACTGCTTGCAGGATACCTATGGCGCCGGGGGGGCGGCCAATAGAAAAGGCAGCGCGGAGGTCCCTTCACCGCTGCTACTCTCACGACGTGCACTGGGCCTCCGTCGTCTCTCAGTTCCCCGATGCAGATCGCGCGGCCGGCGAGGCCTGTGACCTGCTGACGGAGAAGATGCGTGGCGCACCTCCTTCGCTGATCGTGGCGTTTGCTTCCGAGCACCACACCGATTCGATGCTCGCGATCGGCGAACGGCTGAGGCGCAGCTTTCCCGACGCACTGCTCTTCGGTTGCTCGGCGCATCGTGTGATCGGCGCTGGACGTGAGATCGAAGAAGGCCCGGGGGTGGCGCTCACAGCGGCACATCTGCCAGGCGTCGAGCTCCATCCTTTTCACGTGCCAGCGGGACGCCTGCCCGAACTGCCGGTCCCCGACGAAACCGATTTTCTGCTGCTCGGCGATCCTTTCTCGTCGGAGCTGGAAGGGATCCTCGAGCAACTCGACCATCGCTTTCCCGGCCGAGCGAAAGTCGGCGGTCTCGCCAGCGGCGCTCAACAACCGGGCGACAATCTGCTCTACCTCGGTGACGGTACTCTGCGTGCCGGGCTCGCCGGCGTGGCGATCCACGGCAACATCGCGGTCGATACGATCGTCGCCCAGGGCTGCCGGCCCGTGGGTCAGCCCCTGTTCGTGACCCGCGCCGAAGGCGGCATCGTTCGGGAAGTCGATGGCATGCCCCCGATCGAGGTATTGAACGAGCTCTTCGAGCAGGCCGAAGACGCCCGGGAGCGTGCGCTCTTCCAGTCTTCCATGTTCCTGGGCCTGGCCATGCACCCCGCCGAGTGCGAATACGGCCAGGGCGACTACCTGATCCGAAACCTGATCGGCGCCGAAGAAGATACGGGTGCATTGCATGTGGCGGCACAGGTCGAGCCGCGGCAGGTCGTGCAGTTCCATCTGCGCGACGCCCACACCGCGGACAACGATCTCGATGGCCACCTCGAACGCTACAAACAGCTTGGCTCCAAGCCGGGCGGTGCGCTGCTCTTTTCGTGCCTGGGCCGGGGCCAGGGCCTCTATGGTGTTCCCGATCACGATTCGGATGCACTCCGCGAAGCGCTCGGCGAGCTTCCGATCGGCGGCTTCTTCTGCAACGGCGAGATTGGCCCGGTCGGCGGCCGGACCTTCGTGCACGGCTATACCAGCGCCTTCGCATTGTTCCGTTCGATGGCCAACTGAGCCAGCCCGATCCACAAGTGGTAGCGTGCCCGCCGGGAGGGCAAGACGAATGGGCGAAATTCTCGAGCTGGCGGAGCGGGCATGGCAGGGAGAGCTGACGGGAACCCAGGTCGCGCCGGGCCGGGCTCTGGTGGGCTTCGAAGAGCTGGCGCCCGGCCTGGGCTTCATGTCGGCGTTCTCGAACGTGGCCGCCTTCGCCACCGGCGAGGGTCTGGTCTTCCTCGATACCAGCAGCCTGTTCCATGCGAAGCAGCTGCACGAGGGCATCCGTGCATGGTCGGATGCAGCCGTGCACACCGCCGTCTACACCCACGGGCACGTCGATCACGTCTTCGGCCTGGGTCCGTTCGAGGAAGAGGCGCAGCAGAAGGGCCAGCCACGCACCCGTGTATTCGCCCACGAGGCCTGCCCCGCGCGTTTCGAGCGCTATCTGCTGACGAACGGCTACAACGGCGTGATCAACCAGCGACAGTTCGGCTTTCCGAAGCCCCTCTTTCCGAAGGAGTATCGGCAGCCGGACGAAACCGTCGGTGATGACCACACGTTCCGGGTGGGTGACACCACCTTCGAGCTGCACCATGACAAGGGCGAAACCGACGACCACCTCTGGATCTGGGTCCCGTCCGAGCGCACGATCTACACCGGCGATTTGTTCATCTGGGCCTCGCCGAATTGCGGGAACCCCCAGAAGGCCCAACGCTTCCCCCGCGAGTGGGCGATTGCACTGCGGAAGATGCAGGCCCTCGGTGCCGAGCGTCTGTTGCCGGGTCACGGTCCGCCGATCCTCGGAAAGGAACGGGTGCATCAAGCCCTGGGCGAGAGCGCAAGCCTGCTCGAAACCCTCGTCGAGCAGACCCTCGCGATGATGAACGAAGGTGCACGCCTCGACGACGTGCTGCACTCAGTACAGATCCCCGAGGCGCTGCTCGAGCGCCCCTACCTGCGACCGAGCTACGACGATCCGCGCTTCATCATTCGCAACCTGTGGCGCCTCTACGGAGGCTGGTACGACGGAAACCCGGCCCACCTGAATCCGGCGCGCGACAGCGATCTGGCCATGGAACTCGCCAGCCTGGTCGGCGGCGCCCCAGAACTGGCGAGACGCGCCGAAGCCCTCGCAGCCGAAGGCCGGCTCGACCTCGCCTGCCACCTGGCCGAATGGGCCACCCAGGCTTCCCCCGACGATCGGCGCGCCCGCGAGATCCGCGCCGCCATTTTCAAGACCCGCGCCAAGGCCGAAACCAGCCTGATGGCCAAAGGCATCTACCGAGCCGCAGCCCGCACCTGAGCGGGCGAACTGAACTGATGTCGGTCTACCTGCTGCTCGAGACACTCCACCTGACGGCGCTGTCCCAACCTGGGCGTGTCCGTATCTGCTCATGCTGGCAACCATGATCGGGCGGCTCCGCCTGATCGGCGGATAAAACCATGACACTTCGCAAGCTACGCGACACGAGCCCGCCCGAGGGCTGGGCACGCAGATTCTACCGAGCCCCGATTGCTCTGTATCGGATGGGCCTCGGCGGACTGCTCGGAAGCCGATTCCTGCTGCTGCACCACGTGGGGCGACGCAGCGGATTGCCCCGCCGAGCCGTGCTCGAGGTCATGCGCCTCGATCCGGCCACTCGGACCTGCATCATCGCATCCGGCTTCGGCGAACAGGCCGATTGGTTCCGCAACCTGATGGCCAGGCCCGAGACCCGGATCGAACTCGGTTGGAAGAAGATCGACATCCGTGCCGAGCGGCTCCCGCCGGACGAGGCCGAACGCGAGATGGTGGACTACGGCCAGCGCAACCCACGGGCCGCCAAGATCGTCGCGAAGCTGATGGGCTATGAACACGACGGCAGTGACGAGGATCTCCGCGCCCTCGCAGGGGTCCTTCCTTTGATCCGCCTCCAACCGCGAGCGCCCAGTTCTCCGCAGGGGGCTCTCTCCCGTACGAAACCCTGAGCGTGAAACCGAGATACCTGTTCATGGGGTGACGACGATCTTGCCGAACACCTCCCGGTCTTCCATCAATCGCTCGGCCTCGTGGATTTCACCGAGCGGCATGACCTTGTCGATCACCGGAAGCAGCGTTCCATCCTCGGCGTAGCCGAGCAATGAGGTGATATCGCTGCGACGCCAAGCATTGGAACCCATCAGGTTGTGTTCGAAGGTCCACACGTAGCGAGCATCCACCTTCTCATCGAAGCCCGCGGTCGCCCCGCAGGTCACGAGGCGTGCGCCAACTTTCATGCAGCGGATGGACTCGTTCCAGGTACCACCGCCGGTACTGTTGATCACCAGATCCACGCCACCACTGCCGTAGACCCGGGGCTTTT
>JAAELW010000445.1 GCA_024226235.1 bacterium | reverse complement strand
GAGGCACGCCGATCTGGGCCCAGTACACGGGCAACAGATCGCTGAAGATTCCCATCGGGAACCCCTCGATCACATAGACGCCCGCCACGATGGCGAGCATGCGCCTGCGTCCCACACCCCCTCCCGTCGGTCGGAGGATACCGGTGCATCGACTCGGCGCCGTTGGCCGGCGGGGGGGCCAGTGCGCAGACTCGACGCTGGAAAAGCAGCTCGCTAGTGTGCGCGTACGGCTGGAGGCCCCATGGAAGAAGAGAACGAGTCGCAGGGAACCGTCGATCTGGTGAGCGTGCTCTACATCGTGGGCGGCGTTCCGGCGATCGTGGGCTTCATCGTGCTCCTGTTCACCCTGGTGAACTACTTCCCCTCGATTCCGGCCTAGCCCGGCTCTTTCGTAGGCAACTCCGCCGCGCTTGCGTGTGGCTTGCCGTCGAGGTGCAGGTCCAGGGGTAGGCAGCTGTGATCCACATCTCCAAACGGAGTGGGTCCAAATAGCCCCGATAGCTAAAATCCGTTTGCAAAACGGATACTTAGGCTAAATATCTCGGGGTCGCCCGACGATGAAGTGTGGGCAATGCCCCTCGCTTCATTCCGGATGGTTCTGTTGACTGCTCTGCTCGCCGCGAGCACGTCCTGTACCAGCCTTCCGGCTGCGGCCCCGGTCCACTCGTACGACTACTTCGCCTCCCCCGCGAGCCAGGATCCCTGGAGCCCGAAGATCGCCGGATGGCAGGTGAGAGAGCTTCGGCCCGTTCCGGCCGTGGCGGCGGGTCCCCCGGTCCGCGATCTCCGCACCAAGTA
Organism: bacterium; assembly: GCA_024226235.1. Taxonomy (GTDB): domain Bacteria; phylum Myxococcota_A; class UBA9160; order UBA9160; family UBA6930. The sequence continues at coordinate 6,271 of JAAELW010000445.1, read as the reverse complement.
CCGTCGCTTCCGGGACCAGCAGCTCCGGGCTTCGGTCCCCCCGGAGCGCGTGGCTGCCGGCGTGGCTCGTTGGATCCAGCAGCAGGCCCGTGCGCACTACGTGCCGGATGGCCCGATCGACCACTGGGCCACACTCGAGGACACGCTCGCGAACAACGGCGACGATTGCGACGGCCTCGAACTGCTTGTCTACCATGCTCTTCGCGATCTCGGGTTTGGCGACGATCAGGTCTTCCGGGCGGTCGTCTATCGCCCCTCCGATGGGCAACACCACATGGTGACCTTCTGGTTCGATCAATCCGACGATCCCTGGGTCATCGATCCGACGGGTGCGATGACCCGCGGCATGCCCCGGATGTCCGAGATCCCCGGCTGGGTGCCCCTGAAGGTCTTCACCGAGCATGCGGAGTGGAGTGTCCGACCGACCCTGACATTCGCTGCCCGCTAGCTGGCTTCCCCAGAGCCCCCGTCTTCGCGGCGCGCCTCCCAGAGCCGATGCTCCGCCCGAGGATCGATCTGCAGGTACCGCGATAGCCAGGAGACTCCGAGGTAGAAGGGGATCGTGTCGAGCAGGGCGACCGCCAGCTTGAACGCGTAGCCCGAAATGATGAAGACCTGGAGCTGCGGCCAGATCGCCCGGGCTTCATCGATCGGCAGCCCGTGTGCCCAGTAGTGGGTGATGGTGATGACGCAGACCGTGTCCACCAGTTGGCTCACGAGTGTCGAACCGTTGTTCCGCAGCCAGAGGTGACGGCCCCGGGTGAGCCGCTTCCAGAAGTGGAAGAGGTAGACGTCGACCAGTTGGGCCACGAGGTATGCGACCATCGAGGCCAGCACTGCGCCCATCGTGAGCTGGCGAATGCGATAGAAGGCGTAGTCAGGCGCGTCGAGTGGGGGCAACCCCGAGGTCTCGAATGGGGTCTCCGGCGGAAGTACGCCTCCGAGCCACAAGAACATCACGACCCATAGATTCAGGCCCAGTCCGACCCAGACCAGATGACTGGCGCGCTTGCGCCCGTACAGTTCGGAGATGAAGTCCGTGCACAGGAAAGTGATCGGATAGGGCAGGACTCCGACCGCCAGGGGTAGCGGAATCGTCCAGGGGCCGAGCTGGAACGAGAGATCCAGGAAGCGCGAGACTCCCAAGATGTTCAGCATCGTCATCGACCCCAGGAACAGGCCCGCGAGAATCAGGTACACCCGCTCGCGGCGCTCGTGAAGCCCGGAGTCGATGTAGTCGTACGGAAGGCCATCGCTCATGGTCCCGGAGTGTACCCCGGCACCAAGGTACCCCGGCTGTTACCCTGAGCGCGCAATTGCAAGGGGGGAACGGTGAGCATCACCGAGGGAGAGCTGCTGCCCATCGTGAAGGAGTCGGAGCATCCGTGCTTCGACTGCATGAAGTGCTGTACCTATGTGGCAGTCGAGATCGACGAGCCGACGACGAACAAGGAGTACGACTACGTCGTATGGTACCTCGTGCATCAGGGTGTGTCGGTGTTCGTCGATTGGGACAACAGCTGGTTCATCCGTTTCGACTCGCACTGCCAGCATCTCTCGACCCAGGGTCTGTGCGACATTTACGAGACCCGGCCGATGATCTGCAAGGAGTTCGAGTGGCGCGAGTGTGAGCAGCACATCCGGGAAGAGCAGCCGGACAAGTGGTGTTGGACTGAGGCCGACGTCTTCGTGGAGTGGCTTGAAAGCAAGCGCCCGAAGGCCTTCAAGAAGTTCCAGGCCTACCTGGCCAAGAAGCGCCGCAAGGGAGAGGAGAAAGAGCTCCAGCGCGTGAAGGCGAAGATCACCGATCTTCCCGGCCCGCCGGATTCGCCGACGGATGCCGCCGCGCCATTGAGCTGACGTCCGTCAAGAGGGGGCCCTCTCTCAACGCTCCAAGGGCTCGATCGGTTCGACCTCGAGCTGAAGATCTTTTGTCTGCTGAGCGGCGCGCTCCTGGGCCCGGGCTCGTTCCTCTCGGATTTCCAGAAGCAGCTCCTTGCGGGTCCGTTCAGCGGCTTTGCGCTCGGCGGCGATGCTGCCGCGTTTCAGGGTCATCAGCCGTTCCTGAAGGAGCTGGTTGCGAAGGGCCACCAGTTCGCGGGGGAGGCGGATGGGCTTCACTCCCTTCGCGTATCCGACCGATACCTCGGCCGTGGTTTCGCTGCCATCACTGGCGCGGGCGAGCACGCGTATCCGGTTCAGACCGGTGCGTACCGGGACGAGGGCGCCATAGCCGCCGTCTGCCTGGATGTGCAGCTCGGTGGCAGCCTCGCCGGTCGTCAGGTTCGTGACTTCGATCGCCTCTATGTTTGCGAAGCTGACGCTTTCGATCACTTCCTTCAGGTCTCCGGGCTCACGCACCGGAGTGAAGTAGCCGCCGGTGCGCGACGCCATCTCGACGGCTGCGATGGGCCGCTTCAGGGCCTTCGTTCCAATCGCGAAGGAGTGGATGCGCACCTGGGCCCGGGCCGCGGCCTCTGCCGCGCGCAACACACTGCGGGTGTTGGATCGGATGTCGGCCGGGTCGTAGGGGGCGGTCGGTTCACCGTCGGTGAAGAACAGCACGACCTTTTCGCTGTCCGGGTCGGGAATCGAGAGCCCGCCGCGGAACCCCTTGAGCTCACGGATGGCCTGGCGCAGGCCGGCGCCCATGTTGGTCCCACCGTCCGGTCCGCGTTCCAACACGTGTCCGAGTGCCTTCTCGACACGCGCGAAATCAGAGGTGAGGGCTTCCTCGGTGAGCGCGGCCACCCCGGGGCTTCGACCGAGCACGATCGTTCCACCCCTTCCGTAGGGATCGCGGATGTCCTCGCTCTGACCTGCGAAGGTGATGATCCCGACCCGGGTATTGCGCGGGTCGAGCCCGCGGATCACCTGTCGGGCTGCAGCGATCTCCGCCGCCAGCACCGAGTCGCCCGGGTCCGTGGAATTCAGGATTCCGAAACGTTGCTTGCCGACGATGCCGTTGTCGTTGATGTCGGCACCGCTGGCTTCCGACGTCGACCCCGAGGTGTCGAGCACCAGGATGACGTCGAAGCGGCGAAACTCCCCGAGCAGGGCCAGAGCGCGTCCCGCGACGAAGGCGCCGGATGCTTCGCCGATGACGGTGCCATCCGCGGGCTCTTCGATCTCCAACCGGATCTGTGTCGAGAGGACTCCGGCTCGGCCCAGGAGCGGCCCCTCGCCGGGGATTTCACGCGGAGTGTGGGCCACCGCGAGTTGGTCGGAGAGAGGGCCCGGCTGCTCCGCTCCTGCGGGTCCGTCGTCCTTGGGTGCAAAGGATGTGAGGGGCAGGCCGAGCCTGCCCTCTGCCGGGGCGGAGATCGCGGCCAGTACTCCCGAGATCGGCCCGACCCCCAGGCGCAGTGAGTCACCCTCGGGCCACAGGGCCTGGAGGATACCCACCACGCTGCCCTCGGGGTGGCGCAGCACGGGCGCGCCGCCCCAGCCGCGCAGATCCGCGGGAACGTCGAGTTCGACTTCCAGCCGGCCGTTCTCTACCTCACGGACCGTGCCATAGAGATCGTCCTGGTCTTTGGGCCGGGTGGCCGGTACTCCGAGAATGCGCACGCGCTCATCGATCAGGCTTGCCGCGGGCTCGACATCGGCTTCGAGGATCTCGACGCCCCGCGGCGAACTGTCGAGTGCAAAGATCAGGTAGTCCTCAGCCAGGGTCGCGCCTGCCTCCGAGAACGGACGCCCCGGCTTCGAGAACAAACGGGTCGAGGCGCTCACCAGGCTGCCGCTCTTTCCGAGTACGAACTGCACTTCGCCGCCTTGGCCGAGCCTTGGCAAGTCGATGTTGTGGGCCGTGGTGACTGCCACGACTTCGTCTTCCGAAGCCCTCAAGAAGAAGGCCGTCCCGCTGGCCGCCGGTCTCGCCAGATGTGGCGTCTTGGGTCGCGCTACCGCGGGTGCCGCGGTGCTCGGCCAGGCGCCGAGCACTGCAGCGCCAAGTGCCAGCGCCAACCAGTGGGCGGGGTGGGAGAGCATCCGACCGAGGGTAAGGAAGGGCTGGCCACCCGCCATGGGATCTCCTCGGTTCCCCTGGCATCGCTGCTCGGCACAGCTTTGATACGTTCGCCCGGTAGGGGGTGTTTCGTGTCGGGGTGGAAGTGCAGGACCAGGGGGGTTGGGCTCGCGCTCGCGCTGTCGGGGCTCGTGCCGATGTTCTCCGGTGGGCTCGCTGCCGAGGACGAGCCGGAGGCCTTCGACGTGGTCGTGGTCGATCCGGGCCACGGCGGCGATGATGAAGGCGCCCAGGGGCGCGGTGGCCTCGTCGAAAAGGTGGTCGTGCTCGATGTGGCCAAGCGCGTCGAACGCCAGTTGCGTGCGGAAGGGCTGAAGGTCGTGATGACCCGGGACGACGATCGATTCGTCCCGCTCGAGGGACGCACCGAGCTGGCCAACGCCTCCGCAGCGGATCTCTTCATCTCGATCCACGCCAATGCCTCCTCCTACAAAGGTGCCCGTGGCATCGAGACTTTCTTTGCCGCCCCCGAGGCGACGGACCAGGCCGCCCTCGAGTTGGCTCGCGCTGAGAACCTGGCCTTTGGGGAAGACGCGCAGCCGCCAGCCGCTGGGGACCCCTTGCTCGCGATTCTGGGGGACATGGCTGCCACCGAGCAGTTGACCCTCTCCCAGGAGTTCGCGCGGATGACCCAGCACCGCATCGCCACCGCTGAGGCCGCGCGTTCCCGGGGCGTGAAGCAGGCGCCTTTCGTGGTACTGATGAGCGTGCACATGCCGGCGGTCTTGGTGGAAATCGGCTTCTTGACCCATTCTGCAGATGAAGAGGCCCTGCGTGCCGAGGACGAACGGGAACGGCTGGCGAAAGGCATCGCCGAAGCCGTCGCGGTCTACCGGGCCCGCTACGATGCGCGCCGTGGAATGGCGCAGAGCGTGGGCAAGACCCACGTCCGCTAGGAGGATTCATGACGAAGCGAATGGACGGACGCGGCGCGGATGAGCTGCGTCCGATCCGCCTGATCACGGATTTCACACAGAACCCATTGGCTTCGGTGCTCTGTGAGTTCGGGGCCACCAAGGTGCTGTGCACGGTATGCAGCGAAGAAACGGTGCCCCGCTTCCTGAAGGGAGCCGGCAAGGGCTGGGTCACCGCCGAGTACTCCATGCTGCCGGGCTCGACCGATACGCGCAGCTCGCGCGAGGCCGCCAAGGGCAAGCAGGGTGGCCGCACGTTGGAGATTCAACGGCTGATTGGCCGGAGCTTGCGGGCGATCGTCGACATGAAAGCGCTGGGCGAGCGCACGTTGTGGATCGATTGCGATGTGCTCCAGGCGGATGGAGGCACGCGGACCGCATCGATCACAGGCGCTTACACTGCCCTCGCGCTGGCTTGCCATCGCCTCGAGCGACGCGGTGTGGTGGACAGGAGCCCGTTGCTCGATTCGATGGCCGCGGTTTCGGTCGGGCTGGTGGATGGCGAGGTGCTGCTCGACCTCCCCTACGAGGAAGACTCGCGGGCCGAAGTGGATATGAACGTCGTGGCTACCGGCAGCGGTCGGCTGGCAGAGGTTCAGGGCACCGGCGAAGGCACGACGTTCGGCCGGGACCAGCTCGACGAGTTGGTCGATTCGGCTCTGGCGGGCGTTGCGATGTTGACGAAGCACCAGCAGGAGGCTCTGGAAGCAGCTGGTGTGAAGGACGGCTGAGTCCTGTGCTCGTTCTCGCGAGTTCGAACCCCGGGAAGCTGCGTGAGTTCGAAGCGCTGCTCGGTGGTGCAGGTGTTTCGTTGCGAATGGCCAGAGCGGATGAGCTCGCGGGTTTGCCGGAAGAGGGCGACGCGTATGAGGCCAACGCGTTGGCGAAGGCCCGGGAGGTGGCGAGAGCCGCCGGGCTGCCCGCAATCGCCGATGATTCGGGCCTCGAGGTCGAAGGCCTGGACGGCGCTCCCGGCCCGTTCTCGGCGCGCTTCGGTGGGCCGGGGCTCGACGATGCCGGACGCGTTCAGAGGCTACTCGCTGCGCTCTCGGAGCGGTCCGGGGCGTCACGCAAGGCGCGCTTCGTCTGTGTCGCCGCCTACGCCGAGCCGGATGGCGAAAGCTGGACCAGCCGCGGCGAGTGCCCTGGGCTGATCCTCGAGGCTGCGCGCGGCGCAGATGGCTTCGGCTACGACCCGGTCTTCCAGCCCGAGGGTCAGATGCGCAGCATGGCCGAACTCGAGCCAGCCGAGAAGAACGCACTCTCCCATCGCGGCCAGGCACTACGCGCGCTGTTAAGAAACGGGGCCGGAGTTAAGAATTCACTT
>JAAELW010000444.1 GCA_024226235.1 bacterium | reverse complement strand
AGGCGCGGCAATAAGTGAATTCTGAACTCCGGCCCCGCTTCTTAACTTCCCTCGGGGGTTCCGCTATGTTGCCGTGCTGCGCCCGATGACCGGGCCCCCTGGCGCACCGGTTGGCGGGGCGTGCCGGGGTGGCGGAACTGGTAGACGCAGTGGCCTTAGGAGCCACCGTTCTTTGGACGTGCAGGTTCGAGTCCTGTCCCCGGCACCACTCTTCGTCCCTTTTCTCGAGGACATCCGATGAGCGAGAACGAGACACCGACCCTGGCGGTCGAGACCACCGAGACCAGCTCCATCCTCCGCACGCTGCGTGTCGAGCTGGATCGAAAGCGCGTGCGTAGCGCGATCGACCGCGCCTACAAGGAGCTGGGCAAGACAGTCCGCGTGCGGGGCTTCCGGCCGGGCAAGGTTCCGCGGCCTGTTCTCCAGAAGATGTACGGCGCATCGGTCGGCCAAGAGTTGGAGCAGCAGCTCGTGCGCGAGACGCTTCCCGCGGCGATCGAGCAGGCGGGCCTCGAGCCCGTTGCCGAGCCGCAGGTCGAGGCCGAGGCGCCGGTGGAGGGCGAGGCCTTCGCCTACACCGCCACCATCGAAGTGCGGCCCGCGATCGAGCTGCCGGAGCTCACTGGGCTGCCCGGTCAACGGCCTCCGATCGATGTGACCGACGAAGAGCTCGAGACCGAGCTCGAGCAGCTTCGCCAGCGCCGCGCGAGCTTCGAAGACGAGCCGGACGGCAGCGAGGCAGCGGACGGTTCGTTCCTGACGATCGACTACCTGGGCAAGATCGACGGCGAGCCGTTCGAGGGCGGTACCGCCGAGGGAGCGACCATCGAACTCGGCTCGGGCCGGATGATCCCGGGCTTCGAAGAGCAGCTCGAAGGGATGGCCTCAGGCCAGGAACGGACCATCTCGGTGACCTTCCCGGACGACTACCCTTCGGAGGATGTGGCAGGGAAAGCGGCCACGTTCGATATCACGCTGACGAAACTTCAGCGCAAGGCTCTGCCGGAGCTCGACCAGGCTTTCGCGAAGGAGATCGACGAGGAACTCGACGGTGTGGATGCGCTGCGCGAGAAGCTGCGCGGCGATCTGACCGAAACCCGGGAAGGCCAGGCCAAGGAAGCTCTCAGGCGAAGTGTGGTCGATGCGCTGATCGAGCGCACCGAGTTCGACGTTCCGCCCGGGATGATCGAACGCCGACTGAATCAGCAGCTGCAGCGGGCTCATCAACAGCTTGGACAATCGATGCCCGAAGAGGAGCTGCACCAGAGGCTCTCCGAGTGGTCCGAGAGCTGGCGCCCCGAAGCCGAACGCGATGTGCGGGAGCATCTGCTGCTCGATGCGGTAGCCGACGGGCAGGAGATCGAGAGCAGCGACGACGAGGTGGCCGAGAAGATCGAGAGCATGGCTCGCGACCAGGGCATCGATCCGGATCGGCTGCGCGGGGTCTACGATGAACAGGGAATGGGCGACGCTCTGAAGGCCCAGATCCGTTCGGACAAGGCGCTTGAATTCCTGTTGGCTGGGGCTAAAGTCGAAGAGGTTGCGGGGAGTTAGCCCCGGAACTGCAGCACCGGAGAGCGCTCTGGACGGAGCCCTGAAGGTGTTCTGAGTGTGTTCTGGATGTGTTTAGGAAGGTCGCCGGGTCCATGGGGGGGTCCGCGTCCGCCGCCCCCCGTTAGACTGGAACGGAAGGACCCCTCCGGGCACGGACCGTCGGGGCTTGGAGGGCGGAGAGCCATGTCGCTGATTCCCATCGTCGTCGAGCAGGACCACCGCGGAGAGCGGGCCTACGACATCTATTCGAGGCTGCTCCGCGATCGGGTGATCTTCCTGGGTGGGCAGATCCACGACGAGATTGCGAACGTGGTCGTCGCGCAGCTCTTGTATCTGGAGTCGGATGATCCGGAGGCCGATGTCAGCCTCTACATCAATTCGCCAGGGGGCTCGGTCTCCGCAGGTCTCGCCATCTATGACACGATGCAGTACATCCGCCCGTCGGTTTCGACCTTCTGCGTCGGATTGGCTGCTTCGATGGGGGCCGTCTTGCTGGCTGCTGGCGAGAAGGGTAAACGCCACGCGTTGCCGAATGCCCGCGTGATGATTCACCAGCCCTGGGGCGGCGCGCAGGGCCAGGCCTCGGATATCGACATCCAGGCCAAGGAGATCCTGCGCATGCGGGATCAGCTAAACGGAATTCTTGCCGAGCACACCGGCCGAAGCCTGGAAGAGATCGCACGAGACACCGAGCGTGACTACTATCTTTCGGGAGAGGAGGCGCGCGAGTACGGGCTCGTGGACGTGGTGGCGTCGGAGCGATCCCGACCGAACGCCAACGGGGCCAATGGAAGCGCGCCGAACGGAAATGCGCCCAACGGGGGAGAGAAGAAGTCGTGAAGAAGCGAGACGACAACGCGAACCTCTCGTGCTCCTTCTGCGGCAAGGGTCAGAAGGAAGTCCGCAAACTGATTGCGGGCCCCACGGTCTATATCTGCGACGAGTGCATCGAACTCTGCAACGACATCATCGCGGAGGAGTACGGCCAGGACGAAGCGAGCGCTCCCGCTTCCCGCGTGCCCAAGCCCCAGGAGATCAAGGAGTCCCTGGACGAGTACGTGGTCGGGCAGGAAGCGGCCAAGAGGGTTCTGGCCGTGGCGGTGCACAACCACTACCGGCGTATCGAGAACCAGGGCACGGTCGGCGATGTCGAGCTGCAAAAAGCGAATATCCTGCTGCTCGGTCCGACCGGTTCGGGCAAGACGCTGCTTGCCCAGACCCTCTCGAAGATCCTCGACGTCCCGTTTACGATTGCCGACGCCACGACGCTGACCGAGGCCGGCTACGTGGGCGAGGACGTCGAGAACATCATCCTGAACCTGCTCCAGGCCGCGAATTACGACGTCGAACGCGCCCAGCGCGGCATCATCTACATCGACGAGATCGACAAGATCGCGCGCAAGAGCGAGAACCCATCGATTACCCGGGATGTCTCCGGGGAAGGGGTGCAGCAGGCCCTCCTCAAGATCATCGAGGGCACCCTGGCCAGTGTGCCCCCCAAGGGGGGACGCAAGCATCCGCAGCAGGAATTCCTGCAGGTCGATACCTCCAACATCCTATTTATCTGTGGAGGCGCGTTCGTGGGCCTCGATCAGGTGATCCAGAAGCGGATTGGGGTGAAGGGAATCGGTTTCGGCGCCGATGTACGTACCAAGAACGATCGAGACCTCGGGGAGACATTGCGCGCTGTGCTGAGCGAGGACCTGCTGAAATTCGGCTTGATTCCGGAATTCGTCGGCCGGGTACCTGTGCTGGCGACTCTGGATGAACTCGATGAAGACGCGCTCGTGGATATCCTCACTCGCCCGAAGAATGCGCTGGTCAAGCAGTATCAGAAGCTCTTCGAGTTCGAGGAGGTGCATCTGCGCTTCAGCGACGGGGCTCTGCGTGCGGTCGCTCGCCAGGCCCTGGCGCGCAAGTCCGGCGCCCGCGGTCTTCGCTCCATTCTGGAGTCCGCCATGCTGGACCTGATGTACGACATCCCGTCTCGCGACGATGTGGCCGAGTGCGTGGTGAACGAAGAAGTGATCGAACAGGGCACCGAGCCGTTGCTGGTCCTGAAGCAGGAGGCGGAATCGGCCTAGTGCCGCCGCCAGGAGAACCCATGTCTTTCTTTCGGAGCGATGATTCGAGCGGGGCGCCTCCGGCCCCCGAGGGCCCCGACGGAAGCTCGAAAGTCGTGCCGCTGCTTCCGCTTCGGGACATCGTGGTCTTCCCGAGCATGGTCGTGCCGCTCTTCGTGGGCCGGCCCAAGAGCATCAAGGCCCTGGAGGATGCCGTGGCCGGCGGTCGCGAGCTGGTGCTCTCCGCCCAACGGGTAGCCTCCAAGGACGAGCCCGCCGAAGACGATCTGTTCCGTCTTGGGACGCTCGGCACGATCATCCAGCTTCTTCGCCTGCCCGATCAGACCGTGAAGGTGCTGGTCGAGGGCAAGGCCCGAGCGCGCATCCTCTCGTTCACCCAGGACGAGCCGTTCTTTGCCTGCGAAGTCGAGCTGGTGGAAGAGAGCGAGCCCAAGGGCTCGAACATCGAGGCGTTGGTGCGCAGTGTTCACGCCACCTTCGAGAACTACGTCAAGCTCAACAAGAAGGTTCCCTCGGAAGTACTGGGCAACATCACCCAGCTATCCGCAGCCGCGCGACTCTCGGATACGGTCGCCACCCATCTGAATCTCAAGATCGAGGACCGCCAGCGACTGCTCGAGCTGGCGGATCCGGGCAAGCGCCTGGAAGAGGTCTACGGCCTGATGCAGGCCGAGATCGAGGTGCTCGAGGTCGAGAAGCGCATTCGTGGCCGCGTCAAGAAGCAGATGGAGAAGAGCCAGAAGGAGTACTACCTCAACGAGCAGATGCGGGCGATCCAGAAGGAGCTCGGTGAGCGCGACGAGTTCAAGAACGAGATCGCCGAGCTCGAAGAGACTCTTGCCGGAAAGGCGATGCCGGACGAGGCCCGGGAGCGGACCGAGAAGGAAATCCGCAAGCTCAAGATGATGTCCCCGATGGCGGCCGAGGCCACCGTCGTGCGTAACTACATCGATTGGATGCTCGCCCTCCCGTGGGAGGAGTATGCCGACGAGCACGAAGACATCGACGAGGCCGAACGCGTGCTGAACGAGGACCACTTCGGACTGGAGAAGCCGAAGGAACGCATCCTCGAGTACCTGGCGGTTCAGACCCTGGTCGAGACGATGAAGGGGCCGATCCTGTGCCTGGTCGGGCCTCCCGGCGTCGGAAAGACATCGCTCGGAAAGTCGATTGCTCGGGCGACCGGGCGCGACTTCGTGCGCATCAGCCTCGGGGGAGTGCGGGATGAAGCGGAGATCCGCGGCCACCGACGCACTTACATCGGTGCACTGCCCGGCAAGATCATCCAGGGCCTGAAGAAGGCGGGCTCGGGCAATCCGATCTTCCTGCTCGACGAGGTCGACAAGATGTCGATGGACTTCCGGGGGGATCCCTCCGCGGCACTTCTCGAGGTGCTCGATCCGGAGCAGAATCACACCTTCAACGATCACTACCTGGACATCGATTACGACCTCAGCCACGTGATGTTCGTGTGCACCGCGAACACGCTGCACCAGATCCCGCGCCCGCTCCAGGATCGCATGGAGATCATCCAGCTCCCCGGCTACATCGAGAACGAGAAGCTGCAGATCGCCAAGAACTTCCTGGTGCTGAAGGAACGCGAGGCCAACGGTCTGAAAGAGGGGCAGATCGAGTTCACAGACGCAGGGCTGCTCGAGATCGCGCGCTACTACACCCGCGAGTCCGGGGTTCGAAACCTGCAGCGGGAGATCGCCTCGATCTGCCGCAAGGTCGCCAAACAGGTGGTCAAGGATGGCGAGGACGCCAAGATGGCGCGCATCACGCCGGCCGCGGTGAAGCGGCATCTGGGGCCCCGTAAACTACGCCACGGCCAGGCCGAGGAAGACGACCGGGTCGGTCTGTGCACGGGTCTTGCCTACACGGAAGTTGGTGGCGAGCTGCTCCAGACCGAGGTGGCCGTCACTCCGGGCAAGGGCAAGCTGGTCGTGACCGGTCGGCTCGGCGAGGTGATGCAGGAGTCCGCCAACGCGGCCATGTCCTACGTTCGCCAGCGGGCCAAGCAACTGGGCCTCGTTCCGGACTTCTACTCGAAGGTGGATATCCACATCCATGTGCCCGAGGGTGCCACGCCGAAGGACGGGCCGTCTGCCGGCATCACGATCGCCACCGCGATCGCCTCCGCGCTGACCCGGGTTCCGGTCCGCTCCACGGTGGCGATGACCGGGGAGATCACCCTCCGCGGTCGCGTGCTGCCGATCGGCGGGCTCAAGGAGAAGCTCATCGCTGCCCATCGCGGCGGCATTGCGACCGTCGTGATCCCGAAGGAGAACGAGAAGGACCTCAGGGAGATTCCGGCACAGGTGAAGCGGAACATGGAGATCATCCCGGTCGAGCATATGGACGAAGTGCTCAAGGCCGCATTGGCCCTCGACGACGTGCAGGGCTTCCTGCAGGACGGCGATCATTCCATCTCGATGATCTTCGAGGTCCCGGACCGCCCCGGAGACGTGGGGACCCCCGCAGGCGTGAACTGACCACTGCCCGGTTTCATTGAAGGGAATGGACTGGGAGCCACAGCGGGTGGCCCATCAGTACTCGACTTCGGCCTCCAGCTTGCCGTCTGCGCCCTCGGCGATACGCAGCCTCGTCAGGCAGGCCATGCAATACACGCGATCGCCGGGTCGAAGCTCGCGATTCGAGCGGACGATGATCTTGCAGACCGGGCACAGGATTTCGTTCGGAGCGAGCTCGTCGTCCGGGCCCTCCCGGCGGCGGTAGTACTTCCTGTACTTCTGCGGTACCTCGTTGAAACCACGGTCATCCAGCTCGTAGCGGCGTCTCTTCTGTTGCTGGCTCATGCGATGCCGAGCCTTCCCACTGCATCCATGTAGTCCCGACCAAGCTCTGTCCGCTCGTTGGCGGGTGCTCCCATGTCTCGCAGGGCGAGGTCGAAGGTCTCGAGTACGAGCGGATCGAGCTGCTGGCGAACGGCCACGAGCTTCTCCGCAGCGCCCGGATCAGCGTGCAGGCATCTCCCTAGTTCGTTTTCGCCGAAGCCGATATGGCGCCTCTCGTCGTTGATGATTCCGGACAGAAGATCCTGGGTGATCGGATCCGTTTCGGTCGAGTGGCGTTGGAAGACGGTGAACTCCATGGCTTCGAGGATCACGTTCTGCGCGAAGACCGCGCGAAGCCAATCGCCCTGATCGACGAGTGCGAGCAGCTTCTCCTTGAACTTGAGCAGGCTGGGATGCGCGCGGCTCACGATTTCGGCTTCCGGATCTTCCACCCCGAGTTCACGCAAACGGTTGGTGAACACTTCAAGGTGCCGAGCCTCGTCGACGGCCTGGGTGGCGATGAAGATCTTCGCCGACCGGTTCGGGGCCACCCGGATCAACCCTCCGGACCCCTCGAGGGCTGCGGTCTCACCGACGCAATAGTTGCAGAGGGTGGCGATCAGCCGGTCCCGGACCTCAGGTGAGATCTCACCGGCCGAGAGATCCTCCTTGTAGCCCAATGGACGACCTTCGAGATAGCCATTCACCGAGTCGAACCAGTGCCCGAAGGTATGGACGCGCTCGTGGAAAGAGTCCCGGGAAAGGTCGTGTAGGCCGTCGCCTTCCCCGGGAACCTTGGATCCCATGTTTAGGGGCGAGCCGGCGACTGGTACTCGATTCCAATCCGTCCCAGTCGAACCTTGAATTCCTTCAGGATGGTGTCGCTGAGCACCGCTTCGAGCTCTTCCGTCGAGGCACGGTTGAGCTTGACACCCTGCCATTCCGCCTCCGAGTGCTCGACGCCACGCTTCGCCATGATCTTGTCGACTTCCTCGGGGCTTGGGCCTTGCGTGAACTGGGACCCGAAGGTCGCGAGCATGTGGTAGGTCATGTCCTTCTGAAGCTTTTCCACGTCTGCCTTGCGCTCGGGATGCTGCTGAATCAAGGATCCGATGCGGTTCTCCCCGAACCCCACGTGCCGACGCTCGTCCGCGATGGTTCCCGAGAGGATGTGCGCAAACTTCGGATTGGTCGCCACACTGGACTCGTGGAGCATCTCGAAGACGCAGAACGCCATGCCCTCGAGCACGATGTTCTGTCCGACGACGCCGGCCACGAAGTCCTTCTTGTCGACTTTTTCGAGCAACGCCTCTGCGAATTTCACCAGGTTCGGGTCCACCCGATCATTGAGCACGTCTTCGAGCTCGTTCTGCTTCACGCCGAGGTCGTACAATCGCTGGGTGAAGACCTCCACGTGACGGGCTTCGTCGAGTGTCTGGGTGGCGAGGAAGCGCTTGCTCGCCTCGTCCGGTGCCGCGTTGATCAGGCCCGAGGAAGCGGCCAACGCACAGCGCTCGCCCATGACCAACTGCACGGTCGTGCTGATGGATTCCTCGCGGAAGGTGTCTTCTTCCATCAACAGGTCGGGCTCGCGCTCGCCTGCGAGGTGGCCGTACTCCGTATTCTCCAAGTAGCCTTGGGCTGTGGATTCGAGCCAGTACTGGATGTCGTAGCCTTTCAAGAAGTCCGTCACGTGTGTTCTCCTCGTGGTGTGACGTGGATGGGCGCTAGCGCCGTGTCTGGCGCTTGTCGCGAAGCCGGTGGACCTCGCGGGAAAAGACTTCGAGCGCATCATGGAGAGCCGGCTCCGGATCGGAGGCGACGCCATGGGCGACGAGTTCCGCCCGGCGGGCCTGGCAGCGGATCGTGACCTGGCGGGGCCCTTTGCGATGGTGTCCGCCAGCCGCCTCGATATCCACCCACACGTCGATCAGGTCGCTGTGTCCGTCGGCGAGCCGTGTGATGCGATCTTCCGCGGCCTCTCGAACCGAGTCCGTCAGCTCTCCGGGGTTGCGCCAGTGGACTTCCATGGCCCAGTAGTTAGCAATTGGCATGCCATCGGCCACGGTCGGGAGCCCCCAGCGCCTCGCGGATCGGCTCGGGCGGGTCGGCCCGACTGGGCCCGGGTCTTGCTACACACCCAGGCATGCCCGACTACGCCCGACCCGCGTTCCGCGTCTCGCTTGGCTTGCTCTTCGCTCTCGGAGCGCTGGCGTGTGTGAGCGCTCCGGCGTCGCCACCGGAGCGGGAAACGACCCACCCGTTCCTGATCGACGAGGGTGCCCGCGATTTCGCAGCGCATTGTGCCTCTTGTCATGGTTCCGACGGGCGCGGAGGCGGGCCGGCAGCTGGCGCGCTGGTCACCGCTCCGGCCGATCTCACTCGTATCGCCGCCCGGCGCGATGGGAAGTTCCCGAGCCTCGACGTCGCCTACCTGATCGACGGTCGTTTCGAGTTGCAGGCGCACGGCAGCCGGGAGATGCCGGTCTGGGGACGCCGCTTCCTGGTCGGCCTGCCCGAAGACGAACTCGGCGACGCGATCGTGCGCGGACGCATCGAAGCGTTGATCGAATATCTGAAGTCGATCCAGCAGTCGCCCTGAAGGTTCCGCCCCTAGGGTGTCGCCTAGCGTTCCGCTGCCGCGAGCGCGCGCAGCTCATCGAGCCATGAGGCGACTGCGGGTGGAAGCTGGTTGCCACCCGAGCCCGTGTAGCCGGCGATCGTCTCTTCCTCGAGCACAAGGTAGGCCTGGTGTGCGAACTCCGAGCCCGGTGCAGCGCGAATCGCCGCTTCCAGGTAGGCCTCCGGTGCCGCCAGCCAGTAGGAGTGTGCGACCCGGAGCTCGGCCAGGCCCAGCAGGTAATAGGCCTCGGCGCTGTCTTCCTCGCGCAGGGCCTGGCGCGCCAGTGCCCGGTTGAGCAGGCTCGAGACGACCAGATCGTGGACGAGGGTCGCCCGATCCGCAGGGAAGCGGCGTATCGCCTCGGCCTGGGTGGCGACCGAGCGCGCTTCTTCCAGCTCGGAACCCGGCTCCGCGTCCACCCGAAGCGTTCCGAGGGCATTGACCCAGCCCGTGACCAGGTGGTCGAGGTAGGCCGGCAGTTCGGCGCGATGTTGCCACTGGTCGAGAGTGAGGCGCGGTCGGGCGAGATCCGCTCGGACGCGGATGCTCACGCGCAGGTAGTCAGATAGAAAACCTCCGAGATCGAGCTGCGAGGGGCTCGCGATCGGATCGGCAATCATGTTTTCGAGACTGGTGAGCGCCCGGTCGAATTGGCGGGTTGCGATCTCGAGCCGCACACGTTCGCTGCGGGCGAGCGCGCTCGTGTCCACCGAATCGTAGAGCGATCTACCCAGGTCGGAGGCTGCGCTGCTCGGAAGGCGTGAGTGGCAGGCGACGCAATCGTTCACGAGCTCGCCTAGCAAGAAGCGCGCTTCCTCCGATCGCCCTTGCTCGAGCCGCCATTCGATCTCCGCAGCATCGCGGGAGAGTGCGTGGCTCATATGGGCAAAGCCTGCATCCCGGCCTCGGCCGTGGGCCTCCAGGCTACCCGCACTCCGGCTCAGCTGGGCCAACGCTCGGTCGAGGGCGCTTCGGTTCTCCGGGGCCGAAAACGCTTCGCTACTGAGGCTCAGCGGAAGAGCGACTTGAAATGCTGCCACGATTTCCGCCATCGTCGCCCGAGTCTCCGGAGGCTCTGGAATCGTCGCGGGCTGGTGCTGACAGGCGAGGAGATACGCCGCGATCCATACCCCGAGCTGGGGCCAGTTGCCCCAGCGAAGCAGTGCCCTCATCCGCTCAGATCCTCCAGGACCGGCATCAGGTCGAAGGTCGAGATCACGCCTCGTAGCTTCCCGTCTTCCTCTACCCAGACCCTGTGGATCTGGTGGGTGCGCAACGCACGCGCCACCTCGGAGATCGGTGCGTCCGGTGCGATCGTCACGGCTCCCGTGGTCATCACTTCGGAGACCGTCTGTTGGCCGAGGCGATCCTGGAAATCGTTGGGATCGCCCGCCCAGTCAGGTGCCGAGAACTCCAGGAGATCGCGCAGGTAGTCTCCCTCGCTCGATACGGTGTCGCGCTCGTTGTGGACTGCCCGCAGTAGATCGCTGCTGGAGATCACTCCGGCGATGCTGCCATCGTCCTCGAGCACGGGGGCCCCGTGGATGCCTTCTTCCACGAACAAGCGGTGGGCATCGGCCAGGCTGGTCTCCGGGCTCACCGCCACCACCGGGTTCGTCATCACGTTCTTGGCTGTGAGGTCCATGGCCTCCTCCTCATGAGCGATGTGTCGATCTCGACTTTGAAGAATCTCGATCTGCACAGGGCATGCCAGTCCGAGTTTGGCACTCCTCGTGCAGCAGAAATCGGGATGGCGGTCGATTCACCCCATCTCGAGCAGCTGGCCCGGGGCTTGGCTCAGCCTGGAGCGTACACCGGTCTCACCGGTGCGGGAACCGAGGTCGAATGGGTGCAGACTCACCTGTCCCATGTGTTCTTGACAGGAGATCGGGTCGCGAAGCTGCGCAAGGCCGTCGATCTGGGTTTCGTGGATTTCGGGGCGCGCTCAGCCCGCAACCGTGATTGCCTGCGTGAGCTCGAAGTGAATCGGCGGCTCTCTCCGGATGTGTATCTGGGGGTCGCTCCGGTTCTCGAGGGCCCTGAAGGCGTGAGGCTTGGAGCGATCGAAGCCGAGGTGCTCGATCCGGGAGCTGAACACGTGGTCGTCATGCGGCGCCTCCGCGAGGGCCGGGACGGCTTGTCGCTGCTGGCGCATGGGGGCCTTACACCGGCCCATCTGGATGCCGTTGCGAAGCGGGTCGCCGGTTTCCATCGCACGCACGGACTGGGCACGCCTGCACCCTGGTCTGCGAAGGCCTGGCAGGAACGGGTCGCGGCGCCGATGTGGGACAACCTGGCGATCTTGGAAGAACACCTGGGCCAGAGCGAGATGAAGGCCCTGCGGGATGCGACCGGGGCCGCGCTGCTTTCCCGCACGCCCGCGCTCGAGTGTCGGCGTCAGCAGGGACGTGCGGTCGATGGCCATGGGGATCTGCACCTGGAACACATCTGGTTCGAGAGCGGGCCGAGCGATCCACGCGTGATCGATGGCCTCGAGTTCTCCGACGAGCTGCGCTGGATTGATGCGGCCTCGGAGGTGGCATTCCTGGCGATGGATCTCCACTATCGCAGCCACTCCGGGCTCGCCGAAGGATTCCTGGCCCGTTACGCCGAGCGGGCGGACGATTTCGGCCTGTACGACGTGGTCGACCTCTTCATGGCGTACCGCGCAGCGGTGCGGGGCAAGGTCGCAGCCATCGTCGCCGCGGACACGGGGCTGCCCGAAGCGCGACGCCACGAAGCGCGCGAGAGCGCGGCCCGGCACGTTGCGCTGGCCGAACGCCTGCTTGCCCCACCGATGAAGGCACCGCTCATCTTGCTGTGTGGCCGAGTGGGGAGTGGAAAGAGCAGTGTCGCGCGGGAGCTTGCTGCGGCGCTAGGCGGGGTGGTGCTTGCGACGGATCGACTGCGCAAGGCCAGTCGGGCCATTCGCCGCGGATTCTCGGATGGCGGAATCGGGGTGGATCGCGGGATGTACACGCCGGCTCATCGGCGGGAGGTCTACCGCGCGATGCTCGATCGCGCAGCTTCGCCACTGGCCGCGGGCCGCCCGACCTTGCTCGATGCGACCTTTGCCACCCGTCGCCAGCGTCTCGCGGCGCGGGCCCTGGCGACCCGCTTCGATGCCCCGGCTTTCCTTGTCGAGGTCCGTGCGGGCCGCAACGTGGCCCTCCATCGTTTGGCCCGCCGTCAGCGCATGGGCGGTGATCCCTCGGACGCCGGGCCGGAGTTGTGGGCCCATTCCGAACGCGGTTTTCGACCCCCCTCGGAGTGGCCGTGGATGCAACGCTTCGTGGTGCGCACCGACCGGCCAGGCTGGAGGCGCGAGGTCATTGCTTTGGCCCGCGGCGTGCATAGCATGAAGGGTGTTCGAAACAAAGGAGGTCATGATGTCCAAGCTGAGTGAGTTCTTCGAGGACGAGATGAAGGGTCTTCGCGCGCTCCGAGACGAGCTGCGAGTCCAGAGTGAGCTGGGCAGCATGGAGGCGCGTGACCACTGGAGGCAGCTCGAGCACCGATGGGGCGAGCTGGAGGGCAAGCTGAAGCTGGTTCGCGAGGAAGCGCAGGAAGATGCCGGAGAGATCGGCGAGGCCGTGAAAATCCTCGGCGAAGAGCTGAGAGCCGGCTTCGAGCGTTTGCGCAGCCGGCTCTAGTCGCACGAGAAAGGACAGCCATGTACGAGTTCCTCGACTATCGGGTTCTGGATGTGATGACCAGCGATCCGGTCACTGTATCGCCGGACACGGTGCTGGCGGAGGTGGAGAAGATCCTCGAGGAGAAGGGCTGGAACGGCCTGCCGGTGGTCGAAGAGGGCGGACGGCTGCAAGGCTTCGTGACCCAGCTCGATCTGTTGGGGGCATTCCGTTTCGGTCAGGAATCGACTCTTCCGGCCTACGAGCAGATCATGGCGAAACCGGTATCCGAGGTGATGGTACGCGAGGTCACGACGGTGACGCCGCGCATGCCGCTGACCCGGGCACTGGAGCGCATGCTGGAGCAGCGCAGGAAGAGCTTCCCGGTCGTCGAGGATCACCAATTGGTGGGGATCATCTCGCGACGCGATCTGCTGGGAGCTCTGCGGCGTGCGGTGAAGGGGGAGGTGGCGGCCGGCCCGATTTGAGGCTTCGGGAAAGGCCACCTTGACACACAGCGCTGCCGGGCCATCGTCTGATCCGATGTCCGAAAGTGAACAGGGGAACGAGCTCGCGTTCTTCGAGTACGGTCCGGAAGATCGGGCGCTGCTTGGCGAGCTGAAGCCGGTACTCGAGCAGCACGCGGAGCGCCTTGTTGCTGCGTTCTATCGTCACCTGCTGTCGTTTCCGGAGACGCAGCAACACCTTCGCGACCCCGCTGTCACGAAGCGGCTCCTCCGGGAGCAGCGACGCTACCTGCTGAGTCTCGCGGGTCCTGATGTGGATGAGGCCTACATCCGCGATCGCCGGCGGATCGGCGAGATGCACGAGCGGGCCGGTCTCGAGCCGCGTTGGTATTTCGGCGCCTACAGCCTCTACTTCGGACTCCTCACGCCGCTGGTCGGTGAACACGTTCGGGGAGAGCCGCTGCGGGCTGAGCGCATCCTGATCGCCCTTCAGAAGTTGATGAACTTCGACATGCAGATCGCCATCGAGCGCTACATCGGGCGTCGGGAGCGCGACCTGCAACATCTGAACGACGAACTGGCTTCAGCCGGACGGCAGCTCGCTCGTGACCTGGAATCGACCGGAGTCCAGCTTCGCCAGACCTCGGAACGCGCCCGGGCTGCAGAGCGGCTGGCATCGCTCGGGGTGCTGGTCGCCGGCCTGGCCCATGAAATCGGCACCCCGATGGGCGTGATTCGCGGTCATGCCAAGCTGCTCGAGCGCGCAGTGCAAGGTGAGGATGCCGAGTGGCGGCTGCAGACGATCCAGCAGCAGATCGAGCGCATTTCGCGGATCATCGAGAGCCTGCTCGGGATGGCCTGGCCCCGGCGTTCTCGCCGCGTTCCGGTGGCGCTCCGGCCGCTGATCGAGAACACGGTGGCGTTCCTGAGGGAGAAGTTCAATCGGCGGGGCATCGAAGCCCGGCTCGAGCTCGCCGAAATGGGCTCCATGGCTGGAGATCCGGAACGTCTCCAGCAGGTCCTGCTGAATCTGTTTCTCAACGCTGCGGACGCGATGCCCGAGGGTGGCAACCTTCGGGTCGAACTGGTCGAGTTGCCTGAAGGTCAGGCCGAGATCCTGATCTCGGACTCGGGCCCCGGCATCGCTCTCGAGGATCCGACCCAGGTATTCGACCCCTTCGTCACCACGAAGGAGGCCGGAGAGGGGCACGGGCTGGGCCTGTCGGTGGCTCATGGAATCGTCGCCGAGCACGGCGGGATGATCGAGGTCGTGCGATCGGACCGGGAAGGAACGGTCTTTCGGATCGTCCTGCCACTTCTCTAGAAATGCCCCGTATTGTCACTATTTTCTAGTAGTATTGGGGCATAATTGAACACGACGGGGCTGTTCTACCGACTCTGAGCCCCACGGCTGGCATGCACCCTGCTACATCAAGACCCATGGCGAAACGACCGTTCCAGATCCTCGTGGTCGATGACGACCGGGCGATGCGTGAAATGCTCGCTTCTCTGTTCAAGGACCAGGGCTACTGGGTGCAGCAGGCGGACTCCGCGGACGAAGCCCTCCAGCAGGCCGCCGATTTCGACTACGACGTCGTACTGTCGGATATCCGCATGCCGGGGCGCTCGGGAATCGATCTCGTTGGCGAGTTGCGCAAGCTCCGGCCGGAGACGCCGGTCGTGCTGATGACTGCCTTCGGGACCATCGATTCGGCGATCGAGTCGATGCGCGCAGGTGCGTTCGACTACATCACGAAACCGTTCGAGCCGGACGTGGTGAACTTCGCAGTGGAGCGCGCTCTTGAGCGCCGGATGCTGGAGCAGGAGAACCGTCGACTGCGTCGCGCCGTCGACCGCACCAGCTCGATGGGTGACCTGATCGGCGAAAGTTCTGCGATGCGCGAGATCTTCGCACTGATCCGCAAGATCGGGCATACGCGCAGCAGCGTGCTGATTACCGGCGAGAGCGGCACCGGCAAGGAGGTGGTGGCCCGCACGATCCACTTCTCGGGTTCCCGTTCGGAACGGCCCTTCATTCCGATCAACTGCACCGCGATTCCAGAGGGCCTGCTCGAAAGCGAGCTCTTCGGCCACGTGCGGGGTGCCTTCACTGGCGCCCACGCCAGCAAGCGCGGCCTGTTCGAGCAGGCCGAGGGCGGGACGTTGCTTCTCGACGAAATTGGAGACATGGGCCCTGGGCTGCAGAGCAAGCTGCTGCGTGTGCTTCAGGATCGCGAGGTGAGACCGGTCGGCGGCAATCAGTCCGTGAAGGTCGATGTGCGGATCATCGCAGCGACCCACAAGGAACTCGAGGCCGAGATGCACGCAGGCAATTTCCGTGAGGACCTGTTCTACCGGCTGAACGTGATCCCGATCTGCATTCCGCCGTTGCGCGAGCGCCCCGAAGACATTCCTGCCCTCGTCGAGGACTTCGTGGAGCGACATAGCGAAGGCTCGCGCCGGAGCTTCAGCGATGCCGCGATGGAGCGTCTGAAGGCCGAGCCCTGGCGAGGCAATGCCAGGGAACTCGAGAATACGATCGAACGCGCGCTGGCATTGACCGAGGCCGATCCGGTCGAGGTGGACGATCTGTCATTGCCGGCCGCTGCCGGCACGACCCAGGACGGAGGTGGGGACGGTTTCCTTCAGCGGGCCGCCCAGCGCGGGATCCCGCTGGTGGAGGTTCAGGACCGCTATATCGATGCGGTGCTCGCTCACACCAACGAGAACAAGGTGCGTGCGGCGCGCATCCTCGGCATCGATCGCAAGACACTCTATCGGCGTGCGGAACGCCGGCAGCGAGCTGCCGAATCCGCACCCCCCGGCCTCGCCCCCTCCGCACCAGGAGAAACCGCATGAACCGCCCTCGCAAGCTTCTCGTCGCCACCGATTTCTCGGGCCCGGGCAAGGCAGCCGAGTCCGCCGCCATCACGATTGCATCGCAATTCGGAGCAGAGTTGCATTGGCTGCACGCTCTCGAGGTTCCGCTGCCGATCTTCGAGCCGTACGCGGTCGCTGTACCCGAGGCGACGATTGGCGCAGCTCGCAGCTCTGCCAAGGAAAAGCTGGGAGAAGCCGCCGCCCGTGCCAAAAAGGCCGGTCTGGAGGGCACGACCTTCCTCGGCGAAGTGCCGGCTGCCTACGCGATTGCCGATCGTGCGAAGGAGATCGGGGCCGACCTGGTGATCGTCGGAACCCACGGTCATACGGGCGTCAAGCGGGTCGTGCTCGGGAGCGTGGCCGAGCATACGGTCAAGCTCGCCCCTTGTTCGGTGCTCACGGTCAAGGACGGCGCTCTCGCTGAACCGGCCAAATGCATCGTGGTCGGGGTGGATTTCTCTGAGGGTGCTTCCGAGGCCCTGGACACGGCTGTCGATCTGGCAAAGGAGTTCGGTGCGGCCCTTCATCTGGTCCACGCCCTCGATCTGCGCATCCCGTTCGTCACACCCTACGAGGTGTCGGTGCCCGACAACGTGATCGAGCGTGCCCATGGCGAGGCTGTCGCCAAGCTCGAGGAGATGGCCCAGAAGATCACCGGTCTCGACCAGGTGAAGCACGAAGTGCGGAGCGCACCGCCGTCATTCGCGTTGATCGATGCAGCAGCGGACCTTCAGGCGGATCTCGTCGTGACTGGATCTCGGGGCCTGTCGGGTCTGAAGCATCTGGTGCTCGGTAGCGTGGCGGAACGCACGCTTCGCGGTGCTCCCTGCTCGGTGTGGACGGTCCGGCCGACAGCCAGCTGAGGCCGCACCTCCGCCGTCGCGTCTCCTTCCCGCTGCTGGTGCTCTACGGGCTGGGCACTACGGTCGGAGCTGGGGTGTATGCGCTGATCGGGGAGGTCGCCGGGCTGGCAGGGCTCTGGGCGCCAGCAGCCTTCGGACTCGCTTCGCTGCTCGCTTGCGCGACAGCTCTGGCCTTCGCCGAGCTTTCTTCTCGTCACCCGAAAGCAGCCGGAGAAGCGGAGTACGTCCGCCAGGCCTTTGGCTGGCCTGCTCTCGCCCGCGCGGTGGGTCTGGCCGTTGTGCTGGCCGGCATCGTTTCTGCGGCCGCTGTGGCGAATGGGTTTGCGGGCTATTGGGGGGCTCTCGTTCCGACGCCCCGGCCGGTGGCGATCACGGCGCTCATCCTGACGCTCGCTGGAATCGCCATCTGGGGTGTTCGGGAATCCCTCTGGGTGGCCGGGGGCATTACCCTGCTCGAGGTCGGAGGCTTGCTGGCCGTGGTGACGGCGGTCGGTTTGGCGGATGCACCGCCACCAGATGCAGTCGTAAGTACCTCCGGGGTTCCGATCGCTGGAATCGTCAATGGTGCGACCTTGGCGTTCTACGCGTTCCTCGGATTCGAAGACATGGTGAATGTCTCAGAGGAGGTGAAGGACGTCCGGCGCACGCTGCCCCGTGCCATCTTGTGGACTCTGGTTCTGACGGCCGGGCTCTACTTGGCGGTCGCCTTTGCTGCGGTCGGGAGTGTTTCTCCGGCGGAACTCTCGGCTTCCCAGGCTCCTCTTGCGCTGGTTTACGAGCGTGCGGTGGGTCGCGAGCCGTTCGAGCTAGTGACGATCGGGGCGCTGGCGATGATCAACGGAGCCCTGATCCAGGTGGTGATGGCCAGCCGGGTGCTCTACGGGCTGGCCGATCGTGGGCTGCTCCCCGCTGTATTCGGTCGGATCAGCATCCGGACGGGCACGCCTTGGGTCGGGACGCTGGTGGTTGCCGGGGTGGTCTGGCTGCTGGCGGTGGTCTTTCCACTGGCCGGGCTCGCTCGCGTCACCGCGCTGCTGGCGCTGGCGGTGTTCGGCGCAATGCACGCTTCGCTGTACGTTCTGCACCGGCGGGGGCCTGCCAGCGGCGAGATCTTCCACTGCCCGCGCTGGGTGCCGGTGATTGGAGGAACCTGCAGCCTCGGGTTGATCGTTCTCGAGATCGTCCGAAGGGCGGGATGATCGACTCAGCAGGACGGCTCCACCTTTGCTCGGCGGGGCTCTAGCAGAGTTGGCACAGGCGTTGCTAAATCAAAATGGAGGAGGAGCGACATGCAATCCGCTGAACGTCAGGTGGCCTCGGTCATGGTGCAGGATTTCGTATCCGTAAAAGCCAAGGATCTGCTCGATTTCGTAGACGATGTGATGAATCTGGGCAGGATTCGTCACATGCCGGTACTCGAGGGAAAGCAGATCATCGGAGTCGTCTCCCAGCGCGACCTGTTGGCTGCGTCCCTCTCCAGAGCGCTGGATTTCGAGGCGGGTCAGCGGCGGAATTTCATGCGTTCCGTGGTGGTCGAGGAGGTGATGACGCACCAGCCGATCACCGTGGGGCCGGGTGTGACGTTGCGGGAAGCTGCCCGACTGATGCTCACCCACCGGATCGGCTGTCTGCCCGTCGTGGAAGAGGACGGCCGCGTGATCGGCCTGGTGACGGAGACGGACCTGCTTCGCGGTGCCTACAACGAGGCGGAACCGTCGACCATCAGGTGACGCAGAAGGTCGTTCTCCGTCAGCAGGCCGATCAGCTTCGGGCCCTCGGGCGTTGCGTGGATGACGCACAGGTGCCCCCAGCGCGCCTTTCCGAGGCGCCCCACCACGGTCGCGAGGTCGGACTCCGCTTCTTCGATTTCATCGGCGGAACTCATCACGGCTTCGACCGGAAGTGCGAGCGCCGCATCCAGCCGGTCTGGTAGCGGCCGATCGGGCGTGTCCTCTGTCAACGCTCGAGCAATGAGATCGCAGCAGTCGACGAAGGAGAGCGAGCCGCAAAGCGTGCCGACCTCGTCCACGACCGGCAGGGCTCGGAGGCGGCCCAGCCGCATGACTTCGACCACATATCCGATCGTCTGGTCCGGTGAGGTCTTCACGACATGTTGCCGGAGCAGGTGCGCCACGATGTCGTCGGGGAAGCCTGCGGGGATCACGCCGTGTCGGCATCCGGTGGGCGAACGGTCATCACGGGGCAGGGAGCGGTGCGCAGGGTGCGCTCTGCGACACTGCCGAGCAGTACATGGGCCAGGCCCGTGAGCCCGTGAGTCCCCATCACGATCAGGTCGGCGCCGATCTCGCGGGCAACCGTGGTGATGTTCTCGGAAGGGGTGCCGGGGGCCACCCGGACATCGATCTCCACCCCCGACGCCTCTGCCCGATCCCTCCACTGCTCGAGGGCGCCGGTTGCTGCGTCTCGCGCCTCATCGACCTCTTCCTGCGACAGGATGGCGGAGTAGGGATAGACCTGCTCATTCAACAAGAACGCGTGGAGCAGGGTCAGCTTTCCGCCGTAGCGATTCGCCAGATCGAGGGCCTCCTCGAATGCCAGCGTGGCACACGGAGAGAAGTCAAAAGGCACGAGGATCGTGTCGAGCTTCATGGGCCTCTCGCTCGCAGGATCCGTGCCAGAAGCCAGCCGCGACGATTCGCACGCAGGTCACCGGACAACACCGATCTGTCCGGTGCAGAGTCCCAGATGACCCCATCGGTGGCGTGGCGCCTCGCCTGGGGTCGTTTCCGGCGGCATGTGTCTTGCTCCGGGACCGAAGAGGAGGGGACCCTGCCCATGTATCTTCGAGATCACGATCGGATGCCGACCGTGGCCGCCGTGATGACGCCGTTTCCGTACTTCGCGCAAGCGGATGACGATCTGGTCCGGGTGCGGCAGCTGATGGATGAGCACGGCGTCCACCACGTTCCGGTCAAACAGGACGCGCGCCTGGTGGGGGTGATCAGCCGGCGCGATGTCGATCGACTGGTGAACCCTGCGCTTCCGACCGCCGGCTGGGAGCGTATCCACGCAGAGCAGGTGATGACCAGGGATCCCTATGTGGTCGGAATCGATTCACCGCTGGCGGACGTGCTGGATGTGCTGGTCGAGCGCAGCATCGGCACCGCGCTGGTGGCCAAGGAGGGCCGCCTAGCAGGGATCCTCACGCTCACCGACGTCTGTCGTGTGCTCGCGGGGCTCTTGCGAGAGAGGTACGAGGGGTCGGAGGTGGCCTGACGCGCGAGCCCGTTGCGCTGAAACCGGCCGGGTCGCGGTAGCTCGTCGGCTGCGGGTTGTGTGCCCCATTCGATGCGCCAGCCATCTCGTTCGGGGCAGTAGGGGGCAGCCCAGTTGTTTTTTCGGGGCAGCAAGGGGCGGGATCAGGGTCCAGCGAAGGGTGGGCCCCGATGGGTGCGGCACGTGTCTTGCTCGCTTTCCAGGTCTCTAGACAAGGGCCACTCCATGCACGCGGACTACAGGCATCTGAGCCCCAGGGAGCAGGGGTTCCTGAATCTGGAGCATCCGGACGCGCCGCTGCACGTGCTGCGGGTCCAACTGTTTCCGGCCGCCGGGCTTTCCGATGATTCCGGGGGTGTGGCGGTCACCCGGGTGCGCGAGCGGGTTGCGGCTCGCATCGGCGATCTGGGCCGATACCGGCAGGTGTTGGCAGATCTGCCGCTGGAGACGCGGGCCATCTGGGTGGACGCGAACGAAATCGATCTCGACTTGCACGTGCGTCATGTGCGTCTGCCGCGGCCGGGAGACGAGCGGCAGCTCAAACGGTTGATCGGACGAATCGCCTCGACCCCCCTCGATCCGGCCCGCCCGTTGTGGGAGCTATGGGTGATCGAGGGGCTGGAGAACGCTCGAGTCGCTCTGGTGAGCAAGGTGCATGCCTGCTTGGACGATCCCGAGCACCGCCTGGGTCTGCCCTATGCGTTGCTGGCGTCCACACCCTCGGACAAGGCCGGCCCGCCGGCCCACTGGCGTCCACACCCTCGACCGAGCCGCATCGAGTTGGCGGTCGACGAGCTTCAGGAGCTGGCTCAGCTGCCAGCCAGCTGGTGGGATCAGCTCCGCCAGCTGGTCGTGCCGGCGGATGGTGATCCGGGTCTGGGTGAGCGGGTTCGCGCGGTGAGTCAGGCCGTTGCGACGGGTCTGCGCGTGGGATCCGAGAGCCCCTTCGACCGGCGGGTCGGTTCGCTCCGCCGCACGGACTGGACCCGGATGGATCGTGAGGCCGTCGATTCCGTGGTGCGATGCTTCGGGGCGACCGTGGAGGAGATTGCGCTCACCTGTGCCACTGGGGGGCTGGCGCGTTTTCTCGAGAACACCCGCGGAATCCCTCTGGCTGGCCTGGACCTGAGTGCGCTCGTGCCGCTCGATCCGGTGGCCGAGGGCGCCCGCGAGGACGAGCTGGCTTGGATCGTGGAGCTGCCCCTGAGTGAGCAGGATCCCGCCCAGCGCCTCGAGCTGATCCGGCAGCGCACGCGCAGCCCGGAAGCTCACCAACAGGCCCGAGGTGCAGGCCTGCTGGCTCGGCTCGGGGCGCAGGCTCCGGGTGCGATCTACTCGCTGGCCGAACGCATCCTGCGCAGCCGCCATCCGTTCAGTCTGGTGGTCGCCACGGAGCATTCCACCTCCGAGCCGAGATACCTTCTCGAAGCCCAGCTCGAGCAGACGATCCCGGTCGAGCCCGTGACCCACGGTCTCGCTCTCTGTATCTCGCTCGTCTACGGCCCGGGGGGTCTGAGCTGGGGATTCAACGCGGATTGGGACGGTTTCCCAGACCTCCACGAACTCGTCCTGGCCACCGAGGAAGCCTGCGCGGAGTTCGTGCTGGCGGCTCGCGGAAGGAGCTCGCAATGACATCCAAGCCCGGTGGCCGGACGGAGCTGTGGCCCAGCGAGGTGCGTCGTCTGGT
>JAAELW010000443.1 GCA_024226235.1 bacterium | reverse complement strand
TTCCTTTTGTGCTCGTCATCCCCCCACTCTTCCAGCTGCTCGAGCGCCTCGGTACCGTAGGCGAGCGCCTGCATCGGATCGCTGGTATGATACTGGTACGTCAGCTCGACCAGCAGGTCGAACCGCTCCCGGCCCGTGATCTCGGCCAACCGTGCCGCGTTCTCCTCGCGTTCGGCCGTCACTGGAGCGGGCGGCTGAGCGACGAGCGGCCATGGCAAAATCGAGAGAGCGAGAACGACGCACTGCTTTTTCACAGCCCTGACCGCCAAGGGAGTTCCGCCCCCAAGCTTTCCGTATCGATCCGCTTGACCAGCGCCAGGCCGATCCCGTTGTCGCGGACGTAGAAGGTCGGTAGCTCCTGGAGCCTCCTGTCGCCCACCGTCTCCGCCCCATCGATCACCGCTGCGCCGGAGTCGAAGCTTCCGGCAGTGTAAAGCAAAACGTCGGGCCGCGCCCCCGCCCCTCCGACTCCACCCACACCCGCCCGCCGTGGACTTCGATGATGCGCTTCGCCAGCGCCAGGCCGATGCCCGTTCCCTCCGACGCCTCCGGGTCGAGGCGCTCGAACAGGCCGAAGACCTTCTCGTGATACTGCGGATCGATGCCCATCCCGTTGTCGCGGATGTAGAAGGTCGGTAGCTCACCGCCCGCAGC
>JAAELW010000442.1 GCA_024226235.1 bacterium | reverse complement strand
TGAGATGCAGCAGCTCTCCGGGCTGATCCGTATCGAGGTCTCAGGCGATACTCCCTGGAGCGTCGGCTTCCACCTCGGGCCTGGCTCGATCCCGGAAGAGGCCACTACCACGCTCTCGATCGCAGCCGAGGACGCGGCCGCGATGGCGGGCGGAGAACTCGACCCGATGACCGCCTTCATGTCGGGGAAGATCCAGGTCACGGGTGACATGGCGCTGATGATGCAGATGCAGGCCATCCAGATGAAGGTCGCGCAAGAGGAGCAGCAGGGCCGGGAAGGCGCCTAGCGTTCGTCCTGCAACTCACCCACCGGAGGGTCGATGCATCCCATTCTTCAGCAGCGGCCCTTCGAGCCGGGGCTGCGGCTCGCTTCGATCGAGGGCCTGGGCGGCGAGGGCGCGCACAGCGGCACCTCTTTCTGCGTCGTCGATGAGTCGGGTCGCTCCTACAAGCTCCGTGAGTGCGGGAGCCAGCGGCGTGCCGAGGAGATCGAGCGCCTGGTCCACGGCCT
Source organism: bacterium (assembly GCA_024226235.1). Lineage (GTDB taxonomy): Bacteria > Myxococcota_A > UBA9160 > UBA9160 > UBA6930. Next base: position 737 of record JAAELW010000442.1, on the reverse strand, counting down.
GCCATGGCTGTTCCCGTCCTTCATTGCACGGGACGGAAGCTTGCTCTTGTTGGATCTGCTGGTAGACCACCGCCCACTCACCCGTCACGAATTGCTCGCCCGGGCCAATGAGGTTGGAAGCATGGCCGCGCGCCTGCACCAGGCGGGTCGCAACCAGCTCAGCGTCCCGCGCCACCGGAGGGTCCTGGTCGCTGCTGCCACGCTGGGCCGTCGCGTCGCCGACCTGGCCCGGGTTGCCCGAAGCAGTCAGCTTCCATGGCGAAGTGTGTTGCGTGTCTCCTTCAAGGCATTGCGCCGCCTGCTGCGCTACGGCCTGCCCATCGAGCTCGAGCTCGACGACGTCCACAAGGACAACTTCATGTGGCGCCAGCAGGACGATGACCTCCGCTACGTGGACGAGGAGGCCATCGGGTTGGCGCCCAGAGGCCTCTCCCTGGCCACGCTGCTCAAGACCGCCAATTTGTCCGACACCCTGGATGCCTACCGCGAGGGCTATGCCACGGAGGCCGACGCCAGCTGGGTCGAGCCTGGCTATGTGGAATGGCTGCTCCTCCAGGATGCACTGCGCCGCGTGGCCCACAAGCTGCGCAGCGGCTTGCGCCCGGAAAAGCTCCCGGACGAGGTCGCGGAGATCAGCGCAATCGCCGCAACCCGAAACGTGGCCCTCGAGTGGCGCTTTCCGAAGGATGCGGTGCGTAGGATGCGACAAGCTGCAATGCGAAGAGGATCTCCTCGTT
>JAAELW010000441.1 GCA_024226235.1 bacterium | reverse complement strand
TAGGTCAGGATTGCGTCGTTTGCGACCAGGCGCACCGAGGCAGCTCCGAGAAGGGCCAGGCCGAAGTATTTCAGACCCGGATGATCCAGCCGCCGCCACAACGCCAGGACCGCGAAACCCTGCAGGGCCCAGCCCAGGGTGACCCACTCCTTTTCGAGCTGCAGCGGAATCGCGATGGCGAAGAAGCAGAGCGCCACCGCAGCAAACCATACCAGCGCGCTCCTGCGCACCCCGTCGCCGGGCAGCGCGGTGCGAAGCCGCAGAGCAGCGATCATCGCAAGAGCGCCCAGCACGACCGGGAGGATTCCGATGAAGTCGTCGCCGAAACGCAAGTCGAAGAGGTGGCGCATGGGTAAGAAAAAGAGTGGTCCGGCAACTGCCGCACCGTACCAGGCTCCACGCCCGGTCGAGAATCGATCGGCTGCGAGGAGTGGCCAGAACGTGAAGATCGAGACGGTCGCAAGGCCCAGGAGCAATGCGGTTAACGCCTCGCCATGTGGGGCGTCGTGAAGCCCGGAGCGTCCCACGATCCACGACAGGTGGGCTGCAACGGTGACGCCGACTGCGCCGAAGTACGCCGCACCGTTCTCCGATCGTGTTGCCGCAAGCGCGGCAAGTGCGCCCAGGAGCGTTGCGGTTCCCAGGGCGGCCAGCGGCGTAAGGCTACTCGTGAAGTCCGAGATGCCCAGCCCCGCCAACAGGACCACCGGAAGCACGAAGGCGGCGATCCTCGAGAGGTCAGCGGAACCGAGCCGGCTTCTCGCCATCGCCGGCGCCAGGAACACGAGTGTTGGTGCGACGAGCAGCGCCAGAAACAACCACGACGACGGCAGTACCGACGACGAGAGCTGGTGCAACGACGTGAGACCGACCCCGACTCCGGCCGCGGCTACAGGTTGCAACCAGGCACGACCGGGAAACCTGGCGTGTCGGCAAGTCAGCGCCGCGAGTACGCCCCAGCCCAGCACCCAGGGCCAGATGGGTACCGGACCGGCAGGAACTGCGGACAGAAGAAGCACGAAGAATCCGCCGGAAGCGATCAAGGATGCCGCGGCCGGGCCGTCGACGTCGGAGCGCTCACGATCTCGTTCGACGAAAACGTGGAACAGGGCGGACAGACCGATCGCAACCGCAACGAGCTCCCATGCGATGCCGAGAGCCGCCGGTGGATGCTGCAGTCTCCACACACCGGCGATGGCGACACTGGCGGCGGCCGCGCCAACCCCGATCGGGTGAACCTGCTGCCGACGCGCAAGCCAGCAAGCCGCAGCCGACAGGAGAGCGAGGAGGATACCGATCGGCCAGAGATGCACACCCAGCTCGACGCGGGAGGCAAAATAGAGCGCAAACGCGAACGGAAACATCACTCCGCCGAGCTGTGTCAACACCCAGGGATCACGTAGGTCTCGACGTGCACCTGCCGGAGCCGAGAAAACGAAGAGCGCCCCGAACACGACGAGGATCGCCAGGCCGAGGAATATCCGCTCGGGCCCCATCCGATCGCCGATCCAGAGCGCTTGCATCAAGACGGTCCCGAGTAGACTCAGGACACCGAGCGACGGCCAGCGACGCTTCTGGCCCACGGCCAGCAGGCCGAGATCGAGCAAGAGCACGTAGCCGAACAGGCCGATCGGACGATCTGTCCCGCTGGACAGGAGCAGCGGCGTGGCGAAGCCGCCGACCAGGCCCAGCACGGCGACGATCAGCGCGTCGCGGCGCACCGCGAGCATGCAACAGGTTGCCGTGACCAGCGCCATCAGCCCGAACGCAACGAGCATCGGGATCAAGTCGTACAACATGTGGGCAGCCCAGAACGCCGCATAAAGGATCACGACGCCTGCACCTGCGATGCCTTCGGCGGTGTGGGCGTACTTACGGATACGGAGCCACTCCGAGCCGACAATGCAGCCGAGTCCGGCCAGGGTGCCCAGGACGACGCGCATCAACGGACTGATCAGCTCATGCTCGATGGAGTACTTGAAGAAGAGCAAGCCCGCGAGACCCAGCGCCACCGCGCCCACCACCGCTGCGCCGCGGATCCCGATCCAGCGCTCCCAGTCGACGCCGACGGCGGGAGACGGTGATGGCTTGCGGGAAGGTTGTCGCGGCTGCGGCTGCGGCTGAGGCGGTGGCTGCCGCCGCGGAGCAACAGGCGTTGGTGTAGCGACAACCGGGGCCGACTGGATCGGAGCCGACTCATCCGCAGCGGAAGCCGCGCCGGACCGCCGCATCCTCTCCAGCTCGAGCTCGGTGCGCAGCACCCGTTTTTCGAGTAGGTAGTGCGTGCGCTGAAGCCCGGAAAACCGCACCAGAGCGACAATCGCGATGACCGGACCCGCCAGCACCGCGGCGACCAGAATCAGAAAAAGACCGAAAAGCCCGCCCATGGCACATCTCCGTAGTTCGGTTCCGACGTCATCGTTCAGCAAGCCCGCTGCCAGCCCGTGAAGCGACTCGAACTACCGGGTTTCTCGAATCAGAAGAACCCAGACGTGCACGCGAGTTCGCACCAGTGCAAAGCCAACTGCGCGTCGCTCGGTGAATAGTGTATTTTACCATCGAGGACATCGTGCACGACCAAAAAGCCAGAGCGATTCTCGAAGCCCGGGTCGAGGCCGGCGGTAAGCTCGTGGTGGGACAGGAAGCCGACTGGGCCGCCATCAAGCGCCTACAGGCTCGCTGCCACAAGGCGGGAATCCCCACTGCACTCGGTGATTGCCCGGGCGGCGGCTGAAAAACCAAGGGCCGCCTCCTGGTCGAGGAGGCAGACGTACCGAAGCTTGCCGGCCTGCTACGAAGCGAGTGGGAGGACGAGCTCGCTCGCAGCGGCCTGGGGTTTGTTCAACCGAAGGCGGCCTCGACCCAGGCGGGGGGAGTCACTTGCCCTGCGTGCGGAACCACCGGGCAACTCGACGATGGAGCGTGCGGCGACTGCGGGCTGACTCTCGGTTGAGACGCGGAGCCGGCCCCGTTCCCGAATCGTCAGCCCGGGTTTCAGCGAGTTGCGCTCAGGAGCGCCCGAACCTCTTCTTTGTGCTCGCGGATCGGGATTTCCTTGAACCTATCGGTGAAGTTGATCAGTAGCAGCGAGATGTTGCGATCCTGCAGCCGTTCCCGCAGCAGGTGCCGGTAGAGTGACAGCTGCAGGCTGTACTTGCTCAGATCACAATCGTCGAGGTGCTGGATCGGAGGCTTCGCCTTCTTCCAGCGATTGTCCACCTTCATCTTCTTCGCGCGCTTCCAGTCACAGATGACGACATCGCCGCGAGAATCTTCGAAGACCGCGTCGACCGTTCCGGCAATCCCCGCATCGGGGCAACAAACCTGCTCTTCCACCATCAGCGGACGCCAGTCCTTGCTCGCGATGAAAGCCTCGAAATGGCTGAACTCGTCGCTCCGCTCGCCGCTGACGTCACCATCGATCAGGAACTGCTGGATGTTGTGATGCAGCAGGGTCCCCAGCTCCCGAGCCTGACGACCGTTGGCCTCCCACTCGGCGACCAGCTCGTCGGGGTCGCGACCGTGGTACTTGCTGTTGGGGTTGGTGACCACCCGCCGAGCGATCTTGGGTCCGTCGAAAGCCTCGAAGAAGTGTCCCAGGAACTGGGTCACGGAGATCAGCTCTCTGCCGTCGTACGTGTAGGTGTGACTCGCTTCGTCAAAGTGCAACATGACTTGCCTTTTACAGTTTGTAGGCTGCGGCTTCCTCGCCGTTTCGCACGTAGACGACTCCGTCCACGACGACCGGATGATTCCACGTCTTGCCTTCCAGTGCCTTCATTCGCGCGACTTCCTCGAACCCATCGGTCGACGCCCGTACCAGCGCCAGATCACCTCGCTCGGAGAGAACCAGCACTAGGTCCTGGTCGGGTAGCAGCAGCAACGTGCCGACGGTGAACGATCCCATCACCCCGAAGAACATCGCCGGTGACGCAGGAGCGAAGTATGCCGGTACGTAGAGGGCAAAAAGCTGGAGGGCGACGATGATCACCCCAGGCCAGAGACGGAGGGGTTTTTGGGCGGCGTTGTCGTTCATGGGTCCGAATACTACTACGCCGGCCCTCCCCCCTCCGCTCCCTACTCCTCGTTGCCGCAAGCGTCGGCCGCGCGCACCAGGTAGTACCAGTCGGCGCTGTCCTGCATCGCCCCGATCGCCTCGTAGGACGTTCCTGCGGGAGCGGCCACCTGGCGAAAATCGTCAACGGGGCCGGCCGAACGGTAGACGTGGTAGACCGGTGCGTCGGGTGCCGCCGCCCAGCTCAGCACCGCGTGGACGTCGTTGCCTGCTGCAACTCGCAGGCTGCCCCCTACCGACCCGGGTGGGGTCTGACCAGTCTCGTTGACCACCGCGACGCGAACGAGGTTCGCGTCCATCGTGCCACCGTTGTTCGGACCGGTGGAGCAGGTCTCGTCGCTTTCGGCGCGGACGATGTAGTACAGCGTGCTCCCGGCGGGCGGCGCAGGATCGGTCCAGGTGTTCGCGGTGACGCCGGCCGCCAACAGATTTCCGGGTCCCGGCGTGAAACCGGACGAAGCGTCCCGGTAGATTGCATAGCTGCCGGAAGCGCCGGTGCCCCAGGCGGGAGCCGCCTGCCACGACAGCGTGATCTCCGAATCGGCACAGCGGTCGTCGTCTTCTGCGGACACGACACCGGCGAATGTCGGGGCTCCGCCGCAGTCCTCGCAGCCTTCGAACGCCGGCTGGTTCGTGT
>JAAELW010000440.1 GCA_024226235.1 bacterium | reverse complement strand
AGGGCACTGAAGCTGGCGGCCACACTGGTGAAATCGGGTCAATGGTTCTGCTGCCCGACATCGTCGATGCCGTTTCGCCTACACCGGTGTTAGGCGCTGGTGGTATCGCAAGCGGACGGCAGGCTGCTGCGGCCATGGCGTTGGGCGCTCAGGGCATATGGACTGGCTCGGTATGGCTCGGTGTCCGTGAGGCCGACGTCTCCCCCCTCGTGAAGCAGAAGCTCTACCAAGCTGGCCCGCGCGATGCCGTTCGCTCCCGTTCGCTCTCCGGAAAGCCGGCCCGCTTGCTCCGTACCGGCTGGACCGAAGCATGGGAACGCGACGAATGCCCCGGCACCCTCCCGATGCCGCTCCAATACATGGCTTGCGCGGACGCCCAGACGCGAATTGGCCTTGCCGCGAGAAAGCAGGGCTCGAAGGCCCAGGAATTGCTCGGAATGCCCGTCGGCCAGGTCGTCGGACGCATGCTGGAGGAGAAGAGCTCCGCCGAAGTGATTTACGAATTCATCGACGAGTTCGTCGAGAGCGTGGGCCGGCTGCAGGGAATGCTGGACGCAGCCGAAACCTCCAGCTGATCGCACCAACAACTCAACCAGCGGGAACGGGGCCTCGGAGGCGGGCTACTTCTGCTTCGCCTCCCATGCATCCACGATCGCAATGAGTCGCTCGTCACCCAGGGCTCGGGTGTACTCGAGCATGTTCATGTTCTTCTTCTCGCTCACGGCCAACGGATCGGCACCGTACTCCAATAACAAGCGGAGGGCATCCGGATCGCCCCGCCAGATGGCGACCCGCAGGATCTCGGGTGCACCCAGGTTCGGGTCCGCACCGGCTACTAGCAGCACTTCGATCGTCTGATGCATTGCGGGAAACTCCGGGCGGATGTCCACCACGATCTCGAGCAATGCGGCTCCTCTGTCGACTGGAGCGTTGGCCAGTTCGGGGCTCTCTTCCAGAAGTGCACGCAGTTCTTGCACCTTCCCCTGCTGCGCCAGGGCGTAGGCCTTGTCGGCCAGTTCATCAGATACCTGCGCTGCTCCTGATACCTCCCCGCTTTCACAACCAAGGATCATCATCAGGACCAAAGCGCCGATCAAGAATCGCATGGGGACTCCCCGCTGAGGTCTCTCGACCCCAACCGATCGTTTCCGTTCCCCCCGAAGATAGAGGGTTCAAGCTGGGTTTTTTCCGAACACGAGTTCCGCGCGTGTCTCGAATGACGACGCCCCCCCAAAGGGGGCGTCGTCGCTTCCCTCCGAGACCACTTGGGTTTCCACCACTCCCATGGGGCCAGCCCTGAAGAAGTATGAATCAGCACGGTCATCGGCACGTCGAAACCCGCGGGATTGGCGAAACGACCGTTCCCCAGAGTCTCGCCTACACTCGCAGCGGGTGATGGTCATACGGGTGTAGTCCCACTCTCCGTCCTATAGCCAGGTGATCTCCTGCTTGTCGCCGAAGAGCTTTCGTGCGAGCTGAAGGTCCCCGATCGCTTTGGCAAAGCGCTTCACCGTGCCACCTGGTTCGTCTGCGTTTTTCGCGAGGCAATCGAGCCCCTCGGTGAGTTCCCAGAGCGTACCCGATTCGTCGGTGAAGAAGGCGAGCGCCAGCCCTTCCTCGAGGACTCGATACTCGACATCGAAGGCCATACCGCGATCCGAGAGAGATCTCGCAGAAGCCTCGAGCTCGTCGATCTCGAAACCGACATGGTCGACCGCCCGGCCCCGACGGGCGATCCCCGGTCGGCAAGTAGTCGCGGAAGAGCTACTACCCGGTCATCGAGCGAAAACGCAGTCTGAGCTCCCTATTTTCTCAGGGCGTTTCGCCGTAGGCCGCTCCGCGGAACGGGTCGTCTGGGGTGCCGGTAGCGCCATCGGCCCCAGGGTAACGGACAAGGAAAGGCGTCGTGTTAGGCACTGTCGTCCCCGCTGGGGCCTGCAGCAGGAAGGCCACTCCCGCCTGCGCCCCTGCGAGACGGGGCTGCTCGGGGCCGAGGGCGAACAGGCTCCAGCCTTGGTAGGGCGCCAGGTCGCCGCTAGTGGCTGCAACCAGATACTCGGCCCCCAGTTCCCATAGCCAGCGACGCTGCGGCGGCCCGCTGGGATCGTCGGCCAGGGTGAGAGTTGAGTTGGAGAGGAGTTCTACCGCCCCATTGCAGGTCTCGGGAAACTGGAGGTTGCAGCCTGCTGCAGCGAATGGGTCCAGGGGGTCTAGATCCGGGCTGATCCTGGCCTGCAACTGGGAGAAATTCCACGACGCCGCCCCGGTCTCGGAACGGAAACTCGATCCGTCGTATGGGTTCACTCTGGCGATGCTGCCATCGACGAGCGGGTCGTAGCCAGGATCGGCGCTGCCGCGGCAGCCCGGAAGAACGTGCCAGGTGCCTACAGCGTCAATCCGGCCGCAACGCAACTCAGCCGCCGGAAGGAGCGCCTCCAGAACAGCGCCCGCCTCGCTGTGGAAGAGGTGGAGGCCCAGGATGTCACAGGAGCGGTCAAAGAACGGCCCGCAGCCGAACAGCGATTCCTGGGCCGCCGATAGGAACGGATCGGCGCCGCTCAGGAGGGCCAACGTGGCAATGCCGGGCGTCACGACCACACCGGGCGGGTAGTCGGACTCCAGCGCGGCCGGTCCATCCTCGGGACCCCTTTCGAGCGCCACGATTGTGCTCGGCCGGAAGCTGGCGGAGACAAGATCGAAGTAGGTCGTTCCGGGCGGGCAGGTCGCACACGGGGCTATGAACGGCGCTGCTGCCGCGACGGCAGTGTCGAAGCTGGCTGATGTCGGGGCAAGCGCCGAAAACCACGTGGGGCCGCCCAATGTCGCTGGTGCGTTATCGCCCGCCAGTATCGACGCGAAGATCGTCGTCATCGGAACCGGAAAAAATCCCGGCGTGGTCAGATCCTGGTAGAACTCGAGAGGGCAGCCAAAAATCGAGGTCTCCTCGATGCAGAGCGCGTCGAAGGCTGCCGGGTTCGCCGCCTCCGGAGCGCCCGCTGATGCACAGTCGGGCCCTGCACCGGTCGTGCACGTCGCATCCGCCGGTGCATCGCCGCGAATCGGTCGACCCGTCGTGAGATCGATGCGGCGTGGCGCATTCGTCCGGACCAGGGTTGCGGAGAGGCTGCCGGCAGGCGTGGCCCATGAGAGTGCACCGGGCGCGGCGCGCAAATCCTGATCTGGCGATGCAGCACTCCAGACGAAGCTGCCCCCCACAGCGCCTGACACATCGGCGAAGGGCGCCGCCACGCCAATTCCCGCCACGTGAAGGTCTCCTGCCACACGCACGCGGATGCCAAAGTGGTTGATGACCACCGCAAGATCTGCGCTGTCCACGGCGCCGTCACCATCGGTGTCCGCAGCGCTGCAAGCCGGGACGACGCTCACATCAGGAACGGGCGTGCAACTTTGAACGAAGGCGGCATCGAGCACGTTGACCACACCGTCGTCATTCGCGTCGGGTGCTGGGGCCGGAGCGACGGCCGGTCCGCATGGACCAGCACCCAGGGCGAGAAGCGCCACCGGAAGTAGGAGCCACTTCATCATCGCGTCCTCCGTAGCGATGCCACGGCGGCTAGCCCAGCGAGGGCCAGTACCGTACTGCCAGGTTCCGGGACCAGGGTGAGCGTCGCCGATTCCAGATCAGCGAAGCCGACAAGCACACCCCCCGGACCGCTCAGCACGACGTTGCGCAGATCGAGCACGACAACTCCCGGCGCCAGGGCATCGAGATCGATCGTCGCCAGCACGCCTGCGCCGGAGACCGGTGTGCTCACCGCAAGTCGCGCCAGGTTCACGTCCGGCGGGAGGAGATCCGTCTCCAGGTCGATTGCACCCGGCAGGAACGCCCCGTTCGTGACGCCGGTGGCAAGGAGCCGGGTGGGATCCATGTGGAGATCCAGCTCCCATCCCGAGATTGCCTCGCTCAGTGCCACGGGACCGATCACCAGATCGACTGTGAAGGAACTGCCCGCGGCTACTGTCCGTGTGGCCTGGATGCCGGGCATCCCGGGATCGGCATCGACCGCCACGATCGGGAGCGCCACCACTGCCTCTGAGAGGAGCAGAACCGCGATACTCAAAACCACCATGCCCTGTAGGGCACGGCGGGGCCAACGGGAGCTAGGTAGAATTTGCATCTGGCTGGAGGGTGGTTGGGGGGAACCGATTGTGTCATCCAGAAAGGCGACATGTTTGTTGGCGTTTCGGCAGGCTCGAATCTGTGTCATCGAACCGCGGGCCGAAATCGCCCGATCTGGCGAAATCTGCGCTGCACCTTCCCGGTCTTGACGCAGCCTCGGGGCCCTTAGGCGACGTAAATGGGCGCCGCCTGCTATCGGCGAGGGGAGCGACGGCGCACGAGGCGCAGCAGGGCGAGCGCCGGGCCCAGCTCTACCCCGAGGCCACAGCCACCGCGCGCTGGCAGCGAGGCCGCCTCGGCCGGGGCTGCCGGGGCCGGCGCCTTCACCAGCTCGACCGGTTCGGTGCCCGGGTCGGTCAGATTCGGGATCGCCGTCGAGTCGACGGTCACAGCCACCGCCGACCACTCCGTGGGGTGGAGCTTCCGGTGCTCGATCTGGTCGAAGCACTGCTCGGCGACAGCGCGACTCGCCTCGATCTCGTTCTTCAGCTCGCCGTAGGCGGCGGTGGTATCGAGATGGGGAAGGAAGTTGAGGAAACCGTCGACGCCGGTCCGTACCAGCCAGAGGTCGTCGTCGGCCCCGAAGGAGTCGCTGATTCCCGCGGCCAGGTAGCCGTCCTCGGCCTCGTGGACCTCCTCCAGCATGTCGCTTCCGGGCCCGTTGTAGGTGACCCACCAGATGCCGCCGACCCCGGGAGCCACGCGATCGTCGGTGGCGTCTTCGCGTGGGCCGGTGGCGAAGCGCAACATCACGGCCGCCTCGGAGCCGAGCTCGCCGAACTTGCCCGCCGCGATCACGCCCCCATCGACGTCGTCGAGGGCGCGGATCTCCGGGAAGATCAGGTCGTCCTGGGGCCCGAGCCGGTACGGCGAGAGCCAGAGGTCCGAGCCGGTGTCGAGGACGGTGAAGCGCGTGTACCCACCCCACTGGACCGGCTCCTCCTCGGACGCGCTGTCGGCAACGGAGGTGAAGCGGTCCACCAGGAGCGACGTTCCGCGCGTCTCGGCGTGGGCGATCTCGCCGTCCTCCTCGAGGAGGAGCCCGTAGCCGTTCTGGGTCTGGCCAGGGTTCTGGGAGCAGGGCGGGGCTGGGAGGAGGTCGTTCGTCTCCCCGGCGAGGGCGAACCTCCCCGAGGCGAGGCGGCGCATCTCGGCCACGTGCTCGAAGCTACCGGCAGCGCCGTAATGGCGCGCCCAGAGGACGGTGCCGTCGGCAGCGTCCAGGCGTGTGGCAAAGACGTCGGACTCGGCGGCACTCGGAAGGTAGGAGGAGGCCAGGAGGACGTCCGGGTCGCCCCCCGTCGGGATCTCGGCCAGGAATAGCTCGCTCCGCTGGATCGATCCGGCGGGGTCCAGTTGCTTGAACCAGACGGGGTCGCGGTTCGCATCGAGTCGCATGACCCAGAAGTCGAGCCCGATGGACCCGGCGACGATGGTGTCCCCGCCGCTGAGGGCCTCCACCGCGAGCACCTTGTGCGTGATCGGAAACTGGCGCTGCCAGACGACGTCGCCGATGGAGTCGACCTCGAGGAGGACGCCTCCATTCGTGACCGAGCGCTCGAGCGCGATCAGGGCGTTGTCGTCCTCACGGAGCGAGAGGTCACGGACCTTGTCGTTTCCGGCGAGGGGGTAGACCCGCGACCAGCGGATCGGCTCGCCGGAGTCGATGGGCGCGTTCATCGGCACGGCGGCCGTCCCGCTCGGGCCGGGATCGCCTGTTATGGCGACCGCGTTCGGGGGGAAGGGATTGGCGCCCGACGCCAGGACCTTCTCGTCTCGGAGGAGCACGGTGCTCGGGGCGAGGAGCTCGATGCCGAAGGGATTCACCGTCACCCCTCCGCGCAGCTCGGTGCCGCCGCTGATCTCCCAGAGCGGGTCGGCGAGGGCGTCGGCGTCGGCGCGGATGAAGGCCTCGCCCTCCACGAAGGGTCCTCCGATCCGCTCGAGGAGGACGTGCAGCCGGGGGATGAGCCAGAAGTTGACGTGGGCGGTCGCCTCCTCGAGCTCGGGCTGGCTTACGCCGGCGTCGACGTTCGCGATGACGTTCGGGGTCCACTCGCCGTCCTGGTAGGTCATGCCAGCAGCGAACTCGGCCTCCTCCACGAAGGAGATCTTGCTCCTTCCCGTGAAGTGGCCGTCGGTCCCGCCCGTCATCTCGAAGATGATCGCGATCTCGATGGGAACCGGACCCACGTTGATCGTGAAGTGGGCAAGCTCGAGGTTGACGAGCTCCTGCTGCTCGTTGAAGGACTCCTCGATCTCGGCGCGGAGTGTCGCCGTCAGCGCCTGCTGGCCGATGATGTCGAAGCGGAAGAAGTCGACCTCGCCGTCCTTGAGCTGGAGGGCGAGTCCGATCTTGGGGCCCAGGAGACGCCACGAGCCGTTCAACTCGAGAAGCGGGGGGTCGCCCTCCTCCTCGCCCGGGACCAGGACGATCGGTCCCCAGGGCTCGGCGTAGCCCGAGTGGGCGGCGCCGCACTGGGCGATCCCGCCCGTCCCGTCGGGAACAATGGCACTTCCGCCGGGACCACTGACGCGTGTCCCATTCTCCTGGAGTGCGCAGTCCCCGCTGGTGCGGATCCCCTGCTCGGGGTCGGGCTCGGGCAGTACGACCTCGCCGCCGACCTCGCCCATCGTCTGGGCGTGGATCGAGAGCCCCCAGGTGAGGTCTGTCACGGCGTCGCGGACATCGGCACTGAAGAGCGTCACGACGACATTTCCGCCGTCTGGAGCCACGCTGCTCACCCGTCCGATCAGCCCGTCCGGGAGCACGGGGTCCACCTCGGACCCCACGGCGGGGAAGATCAGGATCGAGAGACCGTCCACCAGGGCGGCGAGCTGGGCGGTCATGGTGTCGAAGGTGAGATCGTCGCCGTCGATGGAGAGGAGGGCGTCCCGGGTCGCATCGTCGACCACCACGCTGTTCTGGGCCAGGGTGACGTTGCCCGTGCCGGAAACCAGCCAGAGCAGCTCGAAGTCGGCGGAGTAGAGCGCATGGTCGACGATGAGGCTGTAGCTCTCGATGCTTCCCGCGGTTGCGCCCGCCGCCACGTCCCCGAACGTGATCTGGTAGTTCGGTGGGGCGACCTGGACGCCCGGAGCAGCGCCGGTGACGGGCAGCGCGGTGACGTTCTGGTAGTCGACGTTGTTGTGGTTCTTGACGGTGGCGGAGTAGGTGTACAGGACGTGCGTGCGATCGATGGGCTGCATGCCCACGAGCTGGGTGTCGATGATCTCCAGCGGGTTCGCGAATTGTGCGTGGGCTGCCTGGGGCGCAGCAAGGGGGAACAGCAGGAGCGTCAGGGGCGCAGCGCCGCTCCTCCAGAGTGACCGCGACCGGAGGCGTCCTTCGGACCGCGACCGGAGGCGTCCTTCGGACCGCGACCGGAGCAGCCGAAGTGCCAGGAGTCCGAGGCCCATCAGAACGGCCGGTCCCGACTCGGGGATCGTCGTGCCGGTCTCGAGGTTGCCGACGAAGCCGCCAATCGAGTCGTACTCATCGATGCTCCACGGCTGGGGTCCCGGGTTCCCGGGGCCGAGCCAGACGAAACGGACGCGGAAGGGATCGGCGATCGAAGCGTCGCCCACCAAGGCCAGGGAGTCGAGGGCTCCGGGGACGGAGAGGAAGGGGATCGGCTGGAAGGTGAGGACGTCCCAGTCGGGCTGGGCGGGAAGGCCGGTGAAAAAGAGGTCCGAGTAGTCGTCCGCATCGAAGCCGATGCGGAACGCCTGGTCCTCGTCGAAGGCGAAGCCCGAAACCGTGTAGGCGATCTCCCAGTAGTCGCCACCCGGCCCGAGGGAATCGTCGAGATCGGTGGCGAGATACCCGATGGTGGTGGCAGAGCTCGCCGAGGCAAGCGCCAGCACGCTCATCGTGCCGAGCACGAGCCCCGCCGCGCGCGTCCGCAGGCTCCCGGGGGGTCTCATCAGCATGTCAGGGGTGTGTGGTTCCGGGGGCGGGAATGGAGCAAAAATAATCGCGTTT
>JAAELW010000439.1 GCA_024226235.1 bacterium | reverse complement strand
TCTGTCCGAAGTGCCGAAAGTGCCGATGTTCTTTCTGCGCGCCAACAACACCCTGGTGGCATCGGGCCAGACGCTCGAAAAGCCTGCGCTGGAACCGGCTTTCGATTATGAAGGAGAGATCGCCATCATCATCGGGCAGCGCTGCCGAAACGTGTCTGTTGAAGACGCCGAAAGACACATCGCTGGATACGCCTGCTTCAACGATGGCAGCGCCCGGAAATACCAGATGATGTCCAATCAGGTAACGACCGGGAAGAATGGCTACCGCAGCGGTGGATTCGGCCCCTGGATGGCAACGGCCGACAGCATCGTTGGCGATGATCTCGCGTTGACGACCCGGGTCAACGGGGATCTCCGGCAATCGATGAAGATCGATGACCTGATCTTCTCTTTCGCCGACCTGATTTCACATATTTCGGAGGTGACCTGGCTGGAACCCGGCGATGTGATCGTCACGGGTTCTGCAGAAGGCGCAGGCGGATTGATGAAACCACCCCACTTCCTGAAGGATGGCGATGTGATCGAGATTGAAGTGAGTGGCATTGGAGTGTTGACCAATAGCGTGACAGAACAAGTCCTGGGCTAAGCCCGCCGCGGAAGTCATGTCAAACCTCTAGAGGGAGGTCCGTGGCAGGCACTGCGGCCGGAACATTCCCCGGCGTCGCGGCCTTGCCCTTCCCTACCCGCCCCCGCAGCCGCTCGAGTAGGCGCGAAGGCAGCTCGGCGAGGTCGTCGAGGATCAGGTAGCCACTCGGCACGATGAAGAGCGTGATGGTGGTGGCGAAGAGCACGCCAAAGGCCAACGAGATCGCCATCGGAATCAGGAACTGGGCCTGGGTGCTGGTTTCGAGCAGGAGCGGCGTGAGCCCGGCGAAGGTCGTGATCGAGGTCAGTACGATCGGCCGGAATCGGGTCACACCCGCTGCCGTGACCGCTTCGACCAGGGAGGCACCCTCCACCCGGCGTTGGTTCACGTAGTGCACCAACACCAGACTAGCGTTCACGACCACACCCGAGAGCGCGATGATGCCCAGGATCGACATGAAGGCCAGATCCTTGCCCATCAACAGGTGCCCAAAAATGGCGCCGACGAGCCCGAAGGGGATGACCGACATGATCAGGAGCGGCTGGAAATAGGAACGCAGGGGGATCGCAAGCAGGGCGTAGATGCAGAACAAGGCGCCGACGTACCAACGCGCCAGGCCCCCGAAGGCCTTCTGCTGCTCCCGCTGCACGCCCTGCAGGCTGTGGGTGACGGTGGGATGATTGGCCAGAATGCGCGGAAGGGCGTCGGCCTGCAGGTCGCCTAGCACCTCACCCCCCGTCGTCACGGAGCGGTCCACGTCGGCCGTGACATTGACCACCCGCTGCCTGTCCGTGCGCCGGATCGTCGCGAAGCCGCGGCCCTGATCGGCGATCGCCACGCTGCGGAACGGAACCTCGGATCCATCTGGAGTGCGGATGCGCATGTTCTCGAGGTCACCGAGGGAGCGGCGCTCCGCTTCCGGGTAGCGGACCATGACGCGGACGTCGTCCCGTCCCCTCTGGATGCGCTGGGCCTCATCTCCGTAGAAGGCCTGTCGCACCTGCCGGGCGAGATCCGCCAGGCTCAGGCCGAGCGCTTCGCCCGAGGGCTTGAGGGCTAGCTTCACCTCCTTCTTGCCCGCCCGAAACGAATCGTTGACGTCTACGACCCCGGGGTAGCTGGCGATCGCCGTCTTCAGCTCCCCGGCCGCAGCGCGCAGCTCATCCAGCTCGGGCCCCCGCAGTTGGATGTCGATGGGCTTGCCCGCCGAGAAGAGGTCGGAGGCGAAGGCCAGCTCCACGGCATCGGGGACCGGCCCCACGATCTCGCGCCACGCCTGGGCGATCTCCCCGGTGCTGATGGCGCGGTCTTCGGAGGAGGTGAGGGCCAGCACCACCTCTCCCAGATGGCTGCCGCTGATCGAGACCCGACCCGCCGTCTGGGGCGTCGCACCCTGGGATTCCTTGAACGGCTGCTCGCCGACTGAGGATTGCACGTGAAGGATCAGGGTCTCCCCTTCTTCCGCGTACTCGGAGTCGATCCGGGCCCGAAGCGCCGGAACCGCTGCTTCGATCTGGGCCGTGGCGAGGCGTGTGGCTTCGGCCGGTGTCCCTTGAGGCATCGTGAGCTCGGCCGATACGTAGTCCGCTTCGAGCGGTGGGAAGAAGGAGAACTTGATGCGTCCACTCGCGAGGGTGCCGATCGTCCACAGCAAGCAGGTCAGGCCCAACGCCACGGTGAAGTAGCGGTAGACGAGGGCCCGACCCAGGAGCCGCCTGTAGTGCAGCTCGGCCAAACGCTCGAAGCCGCGCGCGAACACTGCTTGGAAGCGCCGCCACCTGACCGCGATCGGGTGGTCGGAGGGCTCGTGGTCCTCGCTGCTCGAAGACAGATGTGCTGGAAGGATCAGCTGCGACTCGATGACTGAGAAGAGCAGGCACGTAATCACTACGGCGGCGATCACCGAGAAGATCTGTCCCATCGTCCCGGGCACCAGCATCAATGGAGCGAAGGCCACCACCGTCGTGAGCACGCCGAAGATGACGGGGACGGCCACCTCCTGCGTGCCCCGGATGGCTGCGTCCAACCGGCTCGCACCTTCGCGGGAGTGCCGGTGCACGTTCTCGCCCACCACCACCGCGTCGTCCACGAGGATGCCGAGCACGAGGATGAAGGCGAAGGACGAGATCACATTGATGGAGAAGCCGACCGCCGGGAAGAGGAAGAGCGCACCGAGCAGCGAAATGGGGACGCCGAGAGCAACCCAGAGGGCCAAGCGCAGCTGGAGGAAGAGTGCCAGGACGAGCACGACGAGCACGAAGCCGCTGATGCCGTTCTTGCGCATGACACCCAGCCGACTGCGCAGCATGTCGGTCGAGTCCTGCCAGAGGGCGATCTTCAGGCCATCGGGTAGGCGCACATCGTTGCCCAGGTAGTTCCGAACCGTCTCCGCGATCTCCACGGCGTCCTGGTCGCCGACCCGGAACACGCGCAGCAGGACCGCGGGGCGGCCATCGAAGGTTGCGGACTGGTCCGTATCCTCGAACCCGTCCCGGACCTCAGCCACGTCCGCGAGAGTGACCCGCGAACCATCGGGACGGCTCAGGACCAGCAGCTTCTCGAACTCGTCGCCCCAATAGGCCTGGCCCTTGGTGCGAAGCAGGATCTCCTCGCCGCGGGTCTTGATCGAGCCGCCAGGCAGGTCCAGGGAAGAGCGGCGCACCGCCTGCGTAACCTGGTCGAAGCTCAGCTCGTAGCGGCGCAGCGCCTCCTCGGACACCTCGATCGAGATCTCGTAGGGGCGGGTGCCCGACAGGGAAACCTGGGTAATGCCTGGCAACGCCGAGAGCTCGTCCCGTACCCGCTCGCCCACTTGCTTCAGGGATCGCTCGCTGACCGGCCCCGAGAGCACCAGTTCGACCACGATGCGTTGGAGCGTCACCTGGGCGATGATCGGCTTCTCCGTCTCCTCCGGAAAGGTGTCGATCGAGTCGACGCGGCTCTTGATGTCGTCGAGAACTTCGGAGGCGTCTGCACCGGAGACCAGCTCGGCCGTCAACGTGCAAGCACCCTCGACGGCAACGGAGCGGATCTTCTCCACGTCGTCGACGCCTTCGATCTCCTCTTCGATGCGAACGCAGACACCTTCTTCGGTTTCCTCCGGAGCCGCTCCGAGGTACTCGACCGTCACGCTGACCATGTCGATATCGATGTCGGGGAAGGGCTTCAGCAGGACCACACCGCTCGCGATCAACCCGCCGATCACGATGATGAACATCAGGAGGTTCGCCGCCACGTGGTTGTGGGCGAACCATGCGATCACGCGCGTCATGCCCCGCCTCGCTCGGCGTTGGCCGTGGCGGGCTCCGGCGCATTGCCCTCATCGCGGACCCGTACACGTTGGCCCTCGGCGGCGCTCTCGAGCGCGGAGATGCAGACGCGATCGTCCACGGCGATTCCGCCACTCACCACGATCTGCTCGCGATCGGCCCGTGTCAGCTCGACATCTCGCCAACGCAGTCGGTCCTCCTCGTCGACGATGAGGATCCGACCATCCTCGCGAAGAGCAGCTCGCGGGAGCACGAAGACCGAAACGTCGCGGCGCCCCAGGATCTCGGCTTCTACGAAGAGCCCCGCAGCGAGGGGGGGTCTCCCCTGCTCGCTCGGCGCGTAGGGTGAAGACACCCGGGCCACGACGTTCACCATGCGCGTGCGAGGGTCGATCTCCCCTTCGGTGCGCACGATGCGGCCGTTCCAGGAGTAGTGGCCCCCGGCGAAGTCGGTGTGCAGGCGCACCTCGGGGCCCTCCGCATCCGCGTGGCCGCTGCGATAGAGCTGGGGAAGATCGAGATACGCGAGCTCGGAGTCGGGGACGGGCAGACGCACCTCCGCGTAGTCGACCGCGTAGATCGTCGCGATCGGTGCACCGCGGTTCACGAACTGGCCGACGTCGACCTTCTCGTTGCGAACCCGCCCCTCGAAGGGAGCGCGGATCTCCGTGCGTCCGAGGTCGCGCTCGGCCTGCTCGAGGGCGGCCCGCGCCTCTTGCAGGGCCGCCGTCGAGACTTTCTGGGCATTTCGCGCGTCGTCGAGACGCGAGGCGCTGGCCACGTTCTGTTCGGCGAGCTTCTCCTGACGTGCGAGCTCCTTGGCCGCACGGTCGGCCTCACTCTCACTGCGCGCCAGGTTGGCCTTCGCGCGCTTCGTGGCAATCAGGTAGTCGCCTGCCTCGATTCGAACGAGAACTTCGTCCTTGTCGAAGAAGCCTCCGGATGCGAAGGAGGACGCGAGCCAATCGATGCGCCCGGACACCTCGGGGACCAGCTCGCTCTCGGTGCGAGGCTGGACGGTGCCGTGGGTCACCACGCGATGCGCGAACTCACCGCTCTCGGCCTTGACGGTCCGCACGAGAGGGATCGCGGCTTCGGGAGGTCGACTGGTCACCTCGGGCCCGGTGACCGCGAGCCCGACAGCACCGAGCACACCCGCTGCGACAGCAACGATCGGACCGAAGTTGCGGAGGGTGGAGTTCATCGGCGGGTCTCCTCAGGGGCGCGCAGGCCGGCGGCCAGGAAGGTCACCATCTGCTGGAGCATGGCTTCGTCGCCGGGCGAAGGTGGTTGGAACTCGGCCTCGCCGATTGGAATCCCCGCGAAGCCGAGCAGCACGTGGAGCATCACGCCGACCGCGAAGCGGAAGCGCGTCTCCAGGACGAGGGGCGAATACTCGGGGAGTGTGAGCGTGAGGGCTGCCATGAAGCGATCGTGCACCTCACCGAACAGTTCCGGGACGATCTGCCCAACGATCTCCGGGCTCTCGTTGTGCACGATCGCGGCGAAGCGAGCCGAAACGGAGAAGAGCTGGGGAGCGAGGAAGGCCTCGACCAGGTCTTCGAGTTGCACGGCCGCGCCATGGGCCTCGGCTTCGAGCTTCCCGAGCGTCTGCAGGCGATGGGAATTCACCGGGTCGATCCGGCGCCGCGCCACGGCGAGGACCAGCGCTTCCTTCGATCCGTAGTGGTAGTGGATGGCGGCCGGGTTCATGCCGGCCGCCCCGGTGATGGCCCGTAGGGAGGTGGCACGGATCCCGCGCTCGGAGAAGAGCTGTTCGGCGGCGTCGAGGATCCGCTGC
>JAAELW010000438.1 GCA_024226235.1 bacterium | reverse complement strand
TTTTGTTAAGTTGCCCATTTTCCCTGCGGGAAAATGGGCAACTTAACAAAAGTGCCTGGCCCCTATCTTAACTTTGCCCCCGTCTCAACTGTCCACTTCCTCGACGTGCTCGACGACGTCTACTTCGCGTACCGCTGCGACGAAGGCAGTCATCCGGGCCGGATCCTTGCGCACGCTGCCCTCTCGTTCGACTCCGGTCGCGACGTCGACCCCCCAAGGCAGCAGATCGCCCAGACCCTCGAGAGCCTCACTGACGTTCTCTGGGTTCAGCCCACCCGCGAGGATCAAGTCCGAACCTTCGGCGATCAGCTCGGCGGCCTCGGTCCAATTCCAGGCCTCGCCCTTTCCCCCGCCCTTGGTCGGGTGATCGAGAAGCAGCAATGCACCCGGGTACCGATCTGCCGCGTCGCGATCGGCTCCGCGCACAGCCTTGATCACCGGATAATCCACCAGCTCGATGTCTTCTTCCGATTCCTCTCCGTGGAATTGGATGCGCTCCAGATCGACCCGCCGGGTCACCCGCTCGATCTCGGCCCATGGGGCATCTCGAAAGATGGCCACCCGCTCGACCTGTCCCTCGACCCTGCGAGCAATCGCCTCGGCGTCGGTCAGGCTGAGGCAGCGAGGCGAGTCCGCTACGAAGTTCAGACCGATCAGATCGGCCCCGGCGTCTACCGCCGCCGCCGCGTCATCGGGCTGTACGATTCCACAGATCTTGATGCGTACGCTCACGCCACTCCTCGAAGACGCTTGAGGGCAACCCCAACGTCTGGTTCTCGCATCAGCGATTCCCCGACCAGGAAGGCATGGGCTCCTGCCAAGTCGAGTCGCTCTACGTCCTCCGGGCCAACGATACCGCTCTCGGAGACCAACACCGCACCCCGCGGAATACTCGGCGCAAGCCGCTCCGTGGTGGCGAGATCGGTCGTGAACAGACGCAGGTTCCGGTTGTTCACACCGACCAGATCCGCACCGATCGCGGCTGCCACATCCAGCTCCGCATCGTCGTGGACTTCGACAAGCGCGTCCATTCCGAGGCCCCCAGCATGGTCTCTCAGCCTCGCCAATGCGGATCGATCCAGCGCGCCCACGATCAGCAGCACCGCATCGGCTCCGGCCGCCCGGGCCTCATCGATCTGATATGCGTCGATCACGAAATCCTTGCGCAGTAGCGGCAGAGCAGTGGTCTCCCGAACGGTACGAAAGATGTCGAGGCTGCCGCCGAAGAAGCGTTCATCCGTGAGGACCGAGAGCGCAGCGGCTCCAGCCGCAGTGTAGGCCCGGGCGATCGCAGGCGGATCGAAATCTGCCCGGATCTCTCCCTTGCTGGGTGAGCGCCGCTTGATCTCCGCAATGATCCGCGGAGCCGGCGCCTCCAGAAGCGCCCGGCGGAAGCCCCGGGCCGGCGTGGGCACCTCACTCGCAGCCCGCGCCATCTCGTCGTCGGACACCTTCTGCCGAGCCACCACAAGCTCCTGGCGCTTGTGCGTCAGGATGTCGTTCAGCACGTCGTTCATGCGCCGCCCCGCCCTGCGGTGGCGCGGACCAGGGCCTCTAGCTTCTCCCGGGCTGCTCCCGCATCCAGACTCTTGCGCGCAAGCTCCGCACCGGCCGCCCAATCCTCTGCGACACCGGAGACCCAGAGGGCCGCTCCGGCGTTCGCCACGACGATGTCACGCCGCGGACCCGGCTCGCCATTCAGGATCTCTCGGGCAATCGCCGCGTTCTCCTCGGCATCACCCCCTCGCAGGCTCTCCGAAGCCGCCGGCTCGATTCCGATCTCTGCCGGATCGAGTTCCAGCACGCGCACGCTGCCGGAATCGACCAGCGCAGCGTGGCTCGGACCGGTCACGGTGATCTCGTCGAGACCATCGCTGCCGTGTACCACGAGCGCCCTCTCCGAACCGAGCTCGCAGAGGACGCCGGCCAGACGTTCGACCCAGTGGTGTGCAAAGACCCCGATCAGCTGGCGACGGGTTCCCACCGGGTTGAGCAGCGGCCCCATGCAGTTCATCACCGTGCGCAATCCCAGCTGCTGACGCACCGGGGCCACGAAGCGCATCGCGGGATGGGCTCGGCGCGCAAAGAAGGGCCCGATACCGACCTCGGCAAGAACCTCGGCGGCCACATCGATCGGCAGATCCGCCTCCACCCCCAGAGCCTCGAGCACGTCGAAACTGCCCGTACGACTCGAGGCGGCCCGATTGCCGTGCTTCGCGACCGGAACTCCCGCTCCGGCCACCACGAACGCAGCCACCGTGGACACGTTGAAGGTATCCGCGCCGTCCCCTCCCGTGCCGCAGGTATCCACCGTGCGCGGATCGACCAGCCGGGCAGTCTCAGCCCGAGCGCGCAGCACCCGAGCCAGGCTGGCGATCTCGGCGGTCGTCTCGCCCTTGGCGCGCAATGCGATCAGCAGCGCGGTGATCTGCACCTCGCTGGCCTCGCCGTCCATGATCGTCCCGAAGGCCGCCTCCAGCAGCTCTGCCGGAACCTCCTGACCCTCCAGCGCGCATTCGATGGCGCGAAGAAGGCTCACGGACCGGCCGCCCGTCGCCCGCAGCGGGCCACGAAATTGCCGAGAAGGCGTTTTCCCTCGCCGGTCAGGATCGATTCGGGATGAAACTGCACGCCTTCGATCTCGAGCTCCCGATGGCGGACCCCCATGATCTCCCCGTCCTCGGTGCGCGCGGTCACCGCCAGAACGTCCGGACAGCTCCCGCCGTCGATCACCAGACTGTGGTAGCGGGTCGCTTCGAACGGCCGGGGCAACCCAGCAAAGACACCCTCTTCTTCGTGATGGATCGATGACGTCTTGCCGTGCATGATCCTTCGAGCACCGACGATCCGCCCTCCGAAACACTGACCGATCGCCTGATGGCCGAGGCAGACTCCGAGGACGGGGATACCCGCGTCGCCAAAAGCCTCGACCGCCTCCACCGAGACCCCCGCGTCTTCCGGGCGCCCGGGGCCGGGCGAGATCACCAGACCGTCGGGTCTACGAGCCAGCAGGCTCTGAGCGCTCTCGTCATCATTGCGCACGACTTCGGTCTCCGCGCCCAGCTCGCCCAGATACTGGAAGAGGTTGTACGCAAAGGAGTCGTAGTTATCGATCATCAGCAGGCGCGGCATCGGATTCCGCCTTCCCGCCCTCGGCACGACACTAGTCGGTTCCCTCCCGCGCCATGTCGATGGCCTGGACCAGCGCGCGCGCCTTGTTGTTGCACTCCAGGAACTCCAGCTCCGGAACTGAATCCGCAACGATTCCAGCGCCCGCCTGCAGGTGCACCTCCTCGTCGTGGACGAGCATGGTGCGAATCGTGATCGCGAGGTCCATGTTCCCGGAATAGTCGATATATCCGGCACAGCCGCCGAAGGGCCCGCGCCGCACACACTCGAGTTCGTCGATGATCTCCATGGCCCTCACCTTCGGCGCACCAGACAACGTGCCCGCAGGGAAGGTCGCGCGCAGCAAGTCGAGCCAGTCGCGCCCCTCGGTCAGTCGACCCTGGACATTCGACACGATGTGCATGACGTGGGAGTAGCGCTCGATGTTCGCGTACTCGGTCACCCGGACGCTCCCGACCTCGGCGACGCGGCCCACGTCGTTGCGCCCAAGATCCACCAGCATCACGTGCTCCGCGATCTCCTTCGGATCCGTTCGCAGCTCCTTCTCCATGGCCAGATCGTCCTCCGGGTCACGTCCCCGACGCCGGGTCCCAGCGATCGGCCGCACGTCGATCTCATCTCCCTCGAGGCGTACAAGGATCTCCGGCGAGGATCCGATCAATAGCGGGCCCTCCATCTGCATATAGAAAAGGTACGGGCTCGGGTTGATGTGACGAAGCATCCGGTAGAGCAGGAAAGGGTCGACCTGGAGCGGCACGGAATGTCGGAAGCCCAACACGACCTGGAACACATCGCCTGCAACGACGTAGTCCTTGGCCCGCTTCACCGCATCCTGATAGACCTCCTGACTCATGCTGGTGCGAACGGCCATCGGTGCGCGCACGGGCTCGTGACGCGGCTCAGGCGGAAGGGGCGCCCGGAGCTGGTCGACGATGCCGTCGAGCGCTGCGACTTCCTCGGCATATCGCTCGGCCGGGTCATCCCCATCGCGCAGATGGACGTGGCGAATGATCAACGCCGTATGGCGCACCTGATCATACGCGACCACCGTCTCGGGGAAGTGGAACCACAGATCCGGCAGCCCGAGTTCGTCCGGGTTCCCGTCCGGAATGCGCTCGACGAAGCGAACCCAATCCCATCCGACCATGCCGACCGCGCCACCCGAGAATCGCGGCAGCGGCGTTCCCGGCAGCTCCACCGGTTGATAGGCCGCGATATGGTCCCGCAGAAGCTCCATCGGATCGCCCGACGCCCGCTCGCGACGCACCTCACCGTCTTCTTCCCATTCGACGTCGGCGCCCCGCGCCCGGAAGATCGCTCGGGCGCCCGATCCGATGAAGCTGAATCGGGCCCATTTCTCACCGCCCTCGACGGATTCGAACAGGAATGACGTCCGGCCGTCGTCCAGCCGCCGAAACAGCGACAACGGAGTATCCAGATCGGCAAGGATCTCCCGGACCACGGGGATGAGATTGCCCTGGTCGGCAAGCCTCACGAACTCTTCGGGCTGAGGGCGGAGCACAGTGCTTCCAGCGAAATGCGAGGGAGACCCGTTCCTAGCAGAGCCCCCAGGGGAGTGCCAACCTACGACTCGTCTTCGATCAGAGAATCCTGCTGCCCTCGACGGCGCCCCGAGAAGGGTCGAACGGTATCGTCTCCGAGGCCGATGATCCGATAGCGGAAATTGAACTCGACACCGCGAGCCCGATTCTCCGACATCTCGGCTCGGATCGCCCAGCATTTGCACTTGGAGAGGTACTCGAGACCCACCTGGTTCGCCAACACGAGGGTCTGCTCGAAGGAGTAGCTGAGGCGATAGGTCACGGCCCAGTTCCGCGTGATCGCGTAGCGCGTCCTGAAGTCGAACTGGTTGATCTCGAGGAAGCCCTCCTCGAACTCTTCGAAACGCTCCTCGTCGAAACGGAAGTTCTCGAAGAAGCGGGGGACGTCCTTCACGTAGCGGTAGGAGACTCCGATGTCGTTGCCCAACAGCGTTCCGTACCCGATCGAGAACAGCATCTCCCGGAATTCCGATTGGTCCAGATCGAAGCCCACGTTGAAGCGCGTGCGCACGCCCTCCCAGGGGTATGCCACGCCATCCATGTAGAGGCTCGACAGGTCGTCGTCCGCAAAATCGTGGTGCAGCCCCAGTGTGACGTCCGCAAACAGGCGGGGCGGCCCGACCACCCCCTCTTCCTCCAAGGGGGGCCGTCCGGGGACATAGAAGCGGTTGCCCAAGGCCAGCGTGAAGGCCTGGACGTCGTCGATGCGATCGGAGGGATCCCGCACACGGCTGGTCGGTTCCAGCAGACGCAGCCGTTCGTTCTGCACCAGGGGTCGGGGAATGAACCCCGGGTTCCCCCGCTGGCTGCTCCCCTCCACCATCGAGTAGACGAAGCGCGGCTCCATCAAGTGGACCACCGGTTGGCCCTCTGCGAGCCAGTTGGGCAGCTGCAACTCCCGCCGAAGCCGGGTTCGCACATCGAGTAGCGCGGTAAAGAGGTTGCGAACCGCACTGCTCTTCGCGTCCGTGTTGTAGAGCGTGGCATGCCAACCGAGTTCCGGCATCACCTCGAACGCGTCGGCGACGCGGAACGGGAAAGCCACGCGGGGATTCAGCACGACGCGATGGCCCCGGTCGACCACCGGCTCGCCCTCCTGGAAGCGTCCGTCGCCCTCCGGCCCGGGGAAATTGTCCGCGCTTCCATCGCCCGTCGGCAGGATCGCAAGCGGATCCAGCGCAAGAATTTCCGCGGCCGTCGTCACCGTGCCGTCGTAATTCAGGATCGTTCCGTCTGGCAGCACCTTGCGGCCCGCCTGGTCCCGCTCCTCCCCATCGGGAATCGCGTCGATTCCGGTGTCGGCAAAGAGTCCGTCCACGATCGTGGCGAAGGGCTGTTGATCCGTGACGTCGTCCTGGGCCCAGAAATGGGTGTAACGCGTATCGAACGAGAAGACGGCGTTCCTGAGCAAGGGCTGATCGAACGGGGCCAACGGCTGCGGCAGGCCCGCGAGCCGCAGATCGGGGAAGCGCTGAATCAGGTATTCGTCCCGGTCCTGATCGTCGGGGTTCTGCTGATCCTCGGCGTAGTGCATTGCCGCGGTCATCCCATAGCGGCCGAGCACTCCGAAACGCCCTTCCAGCATGGTCAGCGACTCGACGTAGCGGTCGCCCCGGATTCGCGAGAAATCCCTGAAATCGAATGCGTAGTTGTTGTCCGAGAGCAGCCGACCGTCGACCTTCCATCGCCAACCCTCGAAGGGCCCGGGCAGGTATTGGTCGTGGATCCACTCGACGCCCCAACGGGTCTTGCTGAAGGGCGTCGAGGGATTGTTCGGGTCGATATCGTCATCCTTGATGATGGAGCCGAAAAACTCACCGTAGGATTCGCGCCCAAAGACGTATTCGATCTTGGTCTCGGGCTTGAACCCTTTGTCGCTGAGGTAGTGGGGAATCAACCGGACGTTGATGTTGTCCCGCGCCGCCCAGAAGAACGGGAGCCCGATGTCGAGCCCGCCGCTGCGCGAACCGAAGTTGATGAGCGGAAACAGGAAGCCCGTCTCGCGTTCGGTCTTGATCGGAAACCACATGCGCGGCGTCCATAGGATCGGGATTCCGAGCACGTTGAACGTCGTACTCTTCGTCACCGCATAGCCACCGAACTCGAGATCGGCCTCCTTGGCCTTGATCGCCCAGGGCTCGACTCCGCCATCGGGACATTGGCAGGTGGTGAACATCGCATCTTCGAACAGGTATTCCTGCTCACCCGTGCGCTTGATCGTTTCCCCAGTGGCGAGAAAATCGTTGGCGCCGGTTTCGAGTTTGCCCTGGAAGACGATGCCCTGGAGATCGTCCACTTCGAAGTGCAGCACGTCCGCGAGGAGTCTGTCACTGCCCTCGGTCACGACCACGTTGCCGCTGGCCACCCCTTCCCGCGTCGTATCGCTGAAGACCATCCAGTCGGCCGTGAGCACCCGGCTGGGTTGCTCGAGGCGCACGTTGCCGCGAGCGATGTACACCTTGCGCGTGGTGTCGAACTCGACCGTATCGGCGGTGATGTCGAAGGGATCGCCTCCGCCACCCTCCTCCTCGGTGCCGAAGATCTCCTGGGCGAAGCTGGCGGACGCCAATACGACCAGCAGGAGCGTCAGGGCGATAAACGCCCCGAGCCCACGATGCTGATCCTTCAGCGCGCGCCTGTGTTCCAACACCCGCACGTCCCCCTCACCCGATCCGGTCGGCGCCCACGTTAACGAAGTGGCACACCAAGGGGCAATGCGCGGGATGATCCTCTCGTGAAGGAGAGGGTCGGATCAGCTCAGAGGAGGACCCGGTGCTACGCCGGGATCAGTGTCCCGCCGGGTCTTCGGGCGGCTCCAGGGCAGCGGCCAGGGTCTCGTGGTCGGGGACGTAGAGCGTGTCCGCAGCGAGTTTCACGAGCTTGCGGTCCACCAGCTGGGTCAGGGCCCGGTGGGTCTCGAGCATCGAAAGCCCGGCCTCCCGAGCCAGGTCGCGAAGCGCGAGAGGCACTTTTCGCAGGCCATTGCTGCCCTGTTCGGCTGCCGCGTGACGCAGCAGGACACGGACGGTGGGGCGCAGCAGATCATCGCCTCCAAGAGCCGTCAGACGCCTTTCCAGGTTCTTGGCGCGCTCAGCCAGGCCCTGGATCACGCGAATCGCGATCTCGGGCTGCTCAATGCACATGGCTTCGAAGGTCGCGCCATCGAGCTGAAGGACACAGGAGACACCGAGAGAACGAGCAGATGCCGTGCGAAGGCTCCCGAGCAGCACGTCCATCTCGCCGATCAGGGCGCCGGGACCCTTTCGAGAGATCAGCCGGGGGCCGTCTGGGCCCTCTCGGGTCAGCTCGATCTGGCCAGCCTGGACCACGTAGACCGTGTCACCGGTATCGCCCTCCTCGAACAGGCATTCGTCCCGGACGAGCCGCCGCTCGAAGACCTGGCGGACCGAGAACCCGGTGTCCTCGCGAAGCTGGCTGGTACTTGTCGTCACGCCTTCTCACAGAACTGGCTGGAACGGGTCGTCACGCCTTCTCGCAGAACTGGCTGGTAACGGTTGTCACGGCTTCTGCTTCGACGCCCGCCTGCGACGACTTGAGGCGGTTGGAGCCCCCGCGGGGTTCAGGCTCCGGCCCGCTCGAGCGCTTCCTCCAGCTCTTCGATCGTCACGACCCCGACATGGGCCTCGACGATCCGGCCGTGGCCATCCAGCACGAACAGCGTGGGAAACCCGATCGCACCATATGCCTGGGCCAGGCTCTCGTCGCCGATCAGCACCGTGTACTTCATTTCGTGCTCTTGCACGAAGGGCGCCACGAGCTCGGCCCCACTTGCGTCCACGGCGATTCCGACCACGCTCACCCCGCCCCCGTGCGCAGCCTGGAGCTCGTTCAGCACCGGGATCTGCCGAATGCATGGCGCACACCAGGTCGCCCAGAAATCGATCACAGCCGGCCGGCCAGCCAACGAGTCCAGCGTCACCTGGCGACCGTCCAACGTGGACAGGTCGAAAGCCGGTGCCAGCTCGGCGTCGTCGCCCGCTTCCGGCGCCGCCCCAGGACCACAGGCCACGATCGAGGCCAGCAGGAACAGCGCTCCGAGGCCTCGCTGCAGGCCGCTCACAGCAACCAGCCCTCGAAGGTTTCCACGAACCGGTTCAGGAAGCCGAAGTACTCATTCAGCATCGTGAGCCGGCGCGTGACCACGAGCAGGCCCAGCGCGACGAGCAGCGCACCCGACGCGATCTCGATCCGCCGGAAATGGGACTTCATGCGCTGTAGCGCGCGAAAGAAGAACTCGATGCTCCAGCCCGCCAGGAAGAACGGCACGCCCAGGCCGAGCGAGTAGACGGCCAACAGCGCCATCCCCTGCCCCACCGTATCCCGCGCGCCGGCGATCGTCAGGATGCCCCCCAGGATCGGCCCGATGCAGGGAGACCAGCCGAACGCAAAGGCCGCACCCACCAGATACGTGCCGATCCAGCTCTTGGGCTTGAAGCGGTCCTGAAAGCGGGTGTCGCGATACAAAACCTGGATTGGGAGCAGGCCCATCAGGTGCAGGCCCATCGCGATGATCACGACTCCGGCCACCTGGACTGCGGTCACTTCGATCCCGGCGATCTCGACCCGCCAGGTGTTCAGCACTCGCCCGATGGCCGTCGCCGACGCGCCGAGCAAGATGAAAACAGTCGAAAAGCCGGCCACGAAGCCCGCGCAACCGAGCAGCACCCGGCGCCGCAGGCCCGCATCCGGATCGTCACCCTGCATCTCCTCGATGGAGATGCCGGAGATCAGGGAAAGGTATGCGGGCATCAGCGGCATCACACACGGCGAGAGCACCGAGATGATGCCCGCGCCGAACGCGGCGCCGAACGAAGCCAGAGTGATTCCGTCGGCCATGGGATCTCCAGGATGACGAGCCCGAGCCGAGCGGTCCACGCGACCGGGGCCCTGGGCCCCCTCTCATCGGCGGCACGAGCCGCACAACGGAGGGAACCCCGTACCTTTGCGGGTACGTTCCTCGGGGGCCTTCGGGTTCTGCAGGTTTCAGGGAACCTTCAGAAACCCTCTGGCTCGGACGGTGCGGCCACGTCCCACCCCTGATCTCGCGCCTGGTCGTGCACAGGCTTGCGGCCGATGAACTCGAGCTCATCTTTCCCGCGCAACTGGTCCGTGCTCACGAAGTAGTCACCTCGCAACGAGGCATCCACGATCGGCCGGGCCACCGCCACGTCACCCCCAGAGAACGCCCAGGCGACAGTCGCCACCAGACCTCCGCCCAGCGCGTAGAGCAACTTGACCGGACCGTAGACCAGGTTGGCGCCCACGATCGCCACGCCCATGCCCAGCTCCTTGGCCGGACTCTCGGCCTGGGCCGCCATCGGCGCGGTCAGCAAACACAAGCACAGCAGAGCCGCTCGCCACGCAGGGCGACCGGATCGATTCTTTCTTCGCACTTCATCTCCTCTCTCGGCTGGTCCGATCCGGGCAGAGCACCGGTCGGCAGCGTCCCCATCTCGGTGGAGCATCTAAAGTGAGACGCGGGTGTGCAAGCCCCGATTCAGCAGGACTTCAGAATGCCTTGTGCGTATCGAGCAGGATCGTCACGGGGCCCTCGTTCACCAGCTCTACATCCATCCGGGCCTGGAAGCGGCCGGTGACGACGGGCGCGCCGAGATCCCGCGCCTCCGCAACCAGGGTCTCCAGCAACGGCTCGGCCTGCTCCGGCCGCGCGGCTTCGCCGAAGGCGGGGCGCCGTCCCTTGCGTGCATCCCCCAGCAACGTGAACTGCGACACCACACCCAGAGAGCCGCCGGTTTCGAGCAACGAGAGATTCATGCGCCCGGCCGCGTCCTCGAAGATCCGGAGATGCACGAGCTTCGCCGCAAGCTGCAGAGCGTCACTGGGGCCATCGCCGCGCTCCACGCCGACCAAGGCCAGTAGGCCGTCTGCCATCTCGCCGACGGTTTCCCCTGCGACATCCACCCGGGCCCTGCGCACGCGCTGCACCACAGCGCGCATCGTTCAGAGATCCTCCTGATCGGAGAAGCGGCCGTGATAGACAGCCTCTCCCTCGGCCCGCAACAATACGATCTGGCAGATGCGCACTCCCGCATGCACCTCGAGAGGGTGGCCCGAGACATTGCTGATCTCGAGAACCTGGCGATTCGAGACGCCGGGTTGCACGAACGCAGAGGTGACGTGAATCATCAGACCTAGCCGTGCAAACCTGCTTCTCCCCTCGAGAAATCCGCACAGATCCGGCGCCAAGGAGATCCGCTCGCGGGTGATACCGTGGATCGTGACCCCGGGCGCCAGCACGAAGGGCCGGTCGAGCGTCTGGAGCCGGGTGTGGTCCCGGTAGTCGACATCCGCTTTCAACGGAATGGGCGCCATCCCGGGCTCGATCACCCGGATTTCATCGCCAAGAGTCAGATCGATCGAAGCCGGGCCGACCTGGTCACGCTCGAAGGGCTCGATGCGGATCCGGCCGCTGTCGATCTCGGCGAGGATCACATCGCGGGTGAGAACGGTCATCGGGCGGCGTAGGGTAACGTAAGCGCGATGGCTCAGACCGGTCCCGCACTCCATCCGTACTTCGCACTTCCCCGTCCGATGTTGTTCGGCCACCGCGGAGCCAGCGGTGAGCGGCCCGAAAACACCCTGCCCGCGTTCGAACGCGCAGTCCGCCAGGGCGTGGCAGCACTCGAGACCGATGTGCATCTCACCCGGGATGGCGAGGTCGTGGTATTCCACGACGCGCTGCTCGACCGCACCACGAACGGGGAAGGACCGATCGTGGAACTCGACCTGGCCGACCTGCAAAAGCTCGACGCGGGCCATCGCTTCACGGCCGACGGCGGTCAGAGCTTCCCGTTCCGCGGCCAGGGCATCGGGATACCGACGTTGCGGGAGACATTCGACGCATTCCCGGCACTGCGCATCAACGTGGAGATCAAGGCGAACACGAGTGACCTGATCGACGCAACGCTCGACCTGGTCGAGCCGCGCTGCGAACTCACCCTGCTGGCTGCGGCCGAAGACGACACGATGCAGGCACTGCGCGCAGCGGTGGAGAAGCGCGGGCTCGAGCCGGCCCTCGGGGCCTCGATCGGAGACGTGCTGGGCTTCGTGCGCGCCGCGCTGGGTGAGGGGCCGGTGCCCGAGGGCCCGATGGCGCTACAGATTCCACCGCAGTTCGGCGACCACCCCCTCGTCACACCCGACCTGCTGCGCTTCGCCCGCGCCCAGGGGGTCCACGTACACGTCTGGACGGTGAATGACGAAGCCGAGATGAAGCGCCTGTTGGCATTGGGTGTCGATGGATTGATGAGCGACTTCCCTGCCCGCCTGGTCCGGGTGGCAGGAAGCGGGTGAGCACGCCGTCCTCGTTCTTGCTCGCACATGAGAACGCGATTCGCGAGACCAGGAAACTCGGCCCGTGCCTCGACCTGGCCTGTGGTCGCGGGCGCCAGGCCCTGGCAGTCGCCCGTTGGGGCCTGCGCGTGGTCGGCATCGATCAGCGCACCGAAGCGCTGCTGGACCTGGCGGATGCGGTGGCCAGCGAGCAGTTGCCGATCGAGTTGATACGCGCCGACCTGGAAGGCGCACCCGGCCTGCCGGTGGCCGAGGGGCGCTTCGGATGCGTGCTGGTCTTCCGCTACCTCCACCGCCCGCTGGCTCAAGCGATCACGAATGCGCTGCGACCCGGCGGCCTGCTGCTCTACGAAACCTTCACGGACCACCAGAGGGATCGATCCCAAGGGCCCAGAAGTGCTCGCTTTCTCCTCAGTCCAAACGAACTACAAGAGCTGTTTCCCGGGTTGAGCGTAGAGCACTACTGGGAAGGCGATTCAGAAGACCGCGAACCCTACGCAGTCGCCCAGCTGGCAGCCCGGCGTTAAGAGCGGGATCTGTTAAGAGGGGGGCCAGCGGGCGTGCTCGGCCAGGAGCGGGTCGGGGCCTTC
>JAAELW010000437.1 GCA_024226235.1 bacterium | reverse complement strand
GCAAACACGCGATTCCACACATGGCGGAGAGGAAGCGCGGCTCCATCATCAACATCTCGTCGCTGGCCGCCATCGGGCCGGCGTCGGGAGCGGCATCGAAGGTCTCGAAGGCGGGTGTCAATGCGCTCACGCAGCAGATGGCGATGTCGGTGGCTTCGAAGGGGATTCGGGTCAATGCCATCATGCCCGGCCGGATGCGCACAGCTCGAGCGATCGAAGGGCTCAAGATCGTGACCGGCGAGGCGCGCGATCAGATCATCGCGGATCGGGCTGCACAAACTCCTCTGGCGGGCGGGGTGGGCGACGCGACGGACATCGCGAACGCGGCCCTCTTTTTCGCTTGTGACGAGTCCCGTTTCGTCACCTCCGTGATCCTGCCCGTGGACGGAGGCCAGAGCAGTCTGATTGGCTAGGAACGTGCGCGCCAGGAGATCCGGGCTAGCGGCGGATCGGTTGCAGCGAAGCCATGTCGATATCAAGAAGGACGGGTCCCTCGGCCTCGACCGCCCGACTGAATGCAGCCCGAAAGGCGTCGACGCCCGAGATGGAGTGGCCTTCGATACCCGTGGCTCGTGCTGTTGCGGCGAAATCGGGGGTTGTCAGCTCGACACCGGTCGTCCGCCCCTCGAACTTCTCCGCCTGGATGTGCCGGAGAACGTCGTACCCCTTGTCGTTGAAGACGCAGATGATGACCGGAAGCTGGTACTGGGCGGCCGTTGCCAGCTCGCCGAGGTGGAGCATGAAGCCACCGTCGCCCTGAATCACGACTGTCTTCTGGCCACTCCCGACGCTGGCGCCGATCGCCAGCGGCAGGCCAGGGCCAATGGCCGCCGAAGTGGGGTGGATGGAGGTGTGCGGCCTCCGGATCGGAAACAGGCGATTCCCCCAGTAGTAGGCGGCCATCGTAGCGTCGCGGGTGATGATCGCTTCGTCTGGCAGGGTCTCTCGCATGTGATTCATGATCGCCTCGAAGTCCGGCCCGATCCGCTCTAGCAGAAGCGCTCGCGAGGCATTTCGAGCCTGCTGCATTCCCTCCAGGAACTCGGCGCTACCCGAAGGAAGGTCCGAGCTCTCGAGCAGGGCGCAAAGACCACGACGCGCATCGGCAACGAGTGGGGCGTGGGCGCGGTAGTTGCGTCCGATCACGCTGGGGTCGACGTCGAGATGAATCAGCTTGCCGGGCATCGGCAGCCGCCAGTCACCGACGGCTTCTCCCTGAAAGCGAGTGCCCACCGCCAGTACGAGATCAGCCTTGGCGAGCTGCTTCAGTACTGCTGGCATCTGCGTCGTGTTCCCGATGCAGAGCGGGTGATCCTCTGGAATACTGCCACGACCTCGCACAGTGGTGAGGACCGGAGCCTGGAGGCGCTCGGCCAGTTGCAGCACCTCGCTGCAGGCGCCCGAAGATTGCACGCCGCCGCCGATCCACAGCACCCTTCGTTCGCTCTTCCGCAGGAGTCCGAGGGCACGTTCGAGTTCCGCCGGGTCGGGCTCGAGGGGCTCGGGTGTCCGGGGCTCGGGAATTGTGCAGTCGGAGATCGCGTACTGCAGGTCGATCGGAATCTCGATGGCGGCGGGTTGCGCCCGGCCGCTGCGAAGTGACGCTCCTACGTCGACAAGGGTCGACGCGATCACATCTGTCCGAGTGACGCGCTCGGCTCGGCCCGTCACCGTCCGCAGCATATCCAGCTGATTCTCGGCTTCGTGCAGGACGCCCTTGCCCTTGCCGAGGAATCGCGATTCGGCCTGGCCGGTGAGCAGCAGCACCGGCGACGACGCAAATCCCGCTTCGTAGAGGCCGGTCATGGTGTTCGTCGTCCCCGGGCCCGTGCTGGCGATGGCGACGCCGAGCTTCCCCGTTGCGCGTGCATAGCCGTCCGCTGCGTGTACGGCGGCCTGCTCGTGCCGAACGCTGATGGTCTCGATCCCGCCGTGGCGAAGGATGGCGTCGTAGATCGGAATGTTGTGCACGCTGACAATACCGAAGACGTGCTCGACACCGAGCTTGCGCAGCGCATGGTGGGCGGCGTCTCCACCGGTCATCTCAGTCACGCTTCGTGTTCCTCCGACTCCCTCGTTCCGTACAGAGTCATGCAACGTCGCCGCTTGCGACCCGCTCGCACGCGATGCCGATGCGCCGCGCCGCCTCCTCCAACTGGTCCATTGGCGGGTAGCAGAAGGCGAAACGAAGGTGCTTGTCTGTGGCCTCGGCGTCGGCCGGAAAGAACCGGTGGCCAGGGCTCAGCCCGACGCCTTCATGCATGGCCGTTCGCCACACGGCTTTTGCGGAGAGCCCCTCCCTCAGTTCAACCCAGATGTAGTAGCCGCCCATGGGGCGCTCGAAGCACAGATGGTCACCGGCGTACTTCTCGAGCGCCTCGGCGGTGACAGTCATCTTCTCCCGGTAGAGCTTGCGCATCCGGTCCGCGTGACGCTCCAGCTCACCGGCCGCCAGGAAGTGGCCCATCATGTGATGCGAGAGCTGGCTCTGTCCCATGTCGAAGCGCATCCGGGAGAAGAGCGCGATGAGTTCCGGGCGCGCGTGAACCCATCCGATTCGCAGCCCCGTGGCCAGGATCTTGGAGAAGCTGCCAACGGTGATCACTCCGTAGCCGTCGCTCGCCTCGGCCATGGCAGGTGGAGCCGAGCTTCCGTAGTAGAGGTCTCCGTAAGCGATATCGTCGAGGATCAGGAATCCGTGTTCAGCTGCGATGTCGAGCAACTCGCGCTGGCGGGTGGAGCTCAGGCACACGCCGCAAGGGTTGTGGAAGGCGGAGATCGTGTAGACGAGCTTGACTCGCTTGCCCTCGCTCTCGATGGCCTTCACCGCCCCGGCGAGCTGCTCCGTGTTCAGCCCCTGTTCGTCCATCGGCACGGATCGTATGTCTGCGCCGACGCCGCGGAAATTCTTGAGCGTGCCCATGTACGTAGGCGACTCGACGATGATGACGTCTCCGGGATCGATCAGCGACCGAACGACGACGTCGATCGCCCCCGAGGCGCCGTTGGTCATCTGGAACCAGTCCTTGGTGACCTCGACGCCCCGCTGCCTCGAGTAGCTCTCCGCCAGATACTCTCGAGTCCTCACGTCACCGTAGCCGTAGCGGAAGGCGGCATCGCTCGGATGAGCGAAGACCTTCTCGAGGGCGTCGCGCAGCGCTTCGCGCGGTAGGGCCTGGCCGTCCGGGATGCCGATGCTGAGGTAGAGGAGTGGCCGCTTCGGGACGACGCCCTCGGGTGGATCCCACTCGCCTTCGTTGGCCAGCAGGGGTTGCAGCAATGCGTTGGCGACCTCGCCTGTGTCGATGTCCCGCCACCGCTTCTCGAGCTCGTGTTGCGCGCGCGGTGCTGCGTCATGCTCCTCGGAGTCCGGGGTTCCGATGTCCCCTGATTCAGTCTTGTTGGCCACTCTGCCTCTCCTGGTGCTCCTTGAAATGCGGTCCGATGACTCAGCTCTAGCACGTCTTGCTCGACACTTCACAGCAACACCTGCGATGGCATCAGGGGTGTGCGCATACGGCGCGGAGACAAGGGTGGATCTTCACGGCACCAGCCTACCCCGTGCAATAACACACACCGGCTGCGCGAGGGCGCGGAGGTCGCGGGTTGGATCGCCATCCACGATGAGGATGTC
Source organism: bacterium (assembly GCA_024226235.1). Lineage (GTDB taxonomy): Bacteria > Myxococcota_A > UBA9160 > UBA9160 > UBA6930. Next base: position 207 of record JAAELW010000437.1, on the reverse strand, counting down.
GGCGTCGAGGCCGGGCCGAAGCTGACCTGTGATGTCGTCGATGCCCAGGACGCGCGCGGAATCGCTGGTGGCGCTGCGAAGCGCCTCGCAGGGGCGGAGTTCTGCCATACGCGCGAAGACTGCCAGTGCTCTCGGAAGAGAGTGGTGGGTTACTCGGGGGATCCCGGCATCCGTAGAAGCAATCAGTGTGACGCCGGCCCGGCGGAG
>JAAELW010000436.1 GCA_024226235.1 bacterium | reverse complement strand
TGTATCCTCGCAGGGGGGGTGAGATGAAACAGGGGGGATGGTTCCAGGCGCTGCTGGCGGCCGTGCTGGTGGTGAATACCGGCCTGTTGCTGGTGCTCGTGCTCCAGCAGAACAACCGGGAGGAGCGGGCGATCCGGCAATCGGCCCAGTTCCGGGAGCTGGCCGAGAGCAACGACCGGGTGCGCGGTGAACTGCGCAAGCTCGCGCGTGCGATCGGGGCCGGAGATCTTTCCGGGCTGGTTGACGGCGGTGGCAATGCGCAACGCCCGACCCGGAGCTACCGGCATCCCGAGTTGCCCAACTTCCTCGAGCCCCAGGATTTCGATCTGGTTCCTGCCAATGCCGAGAGCACGGACGGCGAACTCACGCTCTTCTTCTCCCCGAGCGATCCGAAAGGCTTCAACGGCCTGATCGAGAACGCAGCCGACCTCTCCTTCGTCGAGTCGCTCGTATCCGAGGGGCTCGCCAGCCGCTTGTCGTTCAGCAACCCGGATCTCTGGCACGGCCAGCTCGCCGAACGCGTCGAGGTCACCGATGACGGGCGGACCTATACCTTCTACCTCAAGGAGGGCATCCAGTGGCACCGCCCGGCGGGAGTCGATCTGACTGATCCTCGTTATGCCTGGCTCGCGGTTCCCCACGAAGTCACAGCGCATGACGTCGCGTTCCAGCTGCGCATGATCAAGGATCCCCAGGTCCAGAACGGCTTCATCAAGAGCTACTACGCCGATCTGGAGAGCTGGGAGGTGATCGACGATCACACGCTCGAAGTCAAATGGTCGAAGAAGGTCTTCACGGCGGTGGCTGCGACCCTCGGGCTCGGGCCCGTGCCGGAATTCCTCTACGCCTACGACGAGGATGGCAACCGGTTCCCCGACGAAACCCTCGGGCTGAACCTGAACCAGCACTGGTACAACCACAAGGGCATCGTCGGGGCCGGCCCCTACCGCTTCGCCTCCTACGAGCCCGGTGAGCGCATCGTGCTGGAGCGCAATGAGGACTATCACGGCGAGCTTCCGGCCATCCGACGTATCGTGATGGAGATCGTCGCGGATCAGAACGTGCAGTTCTTGAAGCTCCGCTCCCACCAGCACGATTTCGGCTCGCTGCGTCCTTCCGAGTACCGCGACTTCGTGAAGCCGTGGAAAGACGATCCGGGTCTTTCGCGGCCTGACGACAACCCGTTCGTCGGCTCCGGCATGGCGAACGACAGGCGCTCGACACCGGGCTACTTCTACATCGGCTGGAACGCCGACAAGCCGCTGTTTGCGGATGCGTTGGTGCGGAAGGCCATGACGCATGCCTTCGATCGCCAGCGTCTGGTCGAGAACGTCTTCGTCGGGCTCGGGGAGGTCGCGGCGGGACCGTTCCTGGCGGGCTCGCCGTACTCGGATCCCTCGATTCGGCCTTGGCCCTTCGATCTGGATCGCGCTCGGGAGCTGCTCGGCGAAGCCGGTTGGACGGATACCGACCAGGACGGGCTCGTCGATCGGGATCTCGACGGCGATGGCATGCGCGAGCCCTTCGAGTTCACGCTGCTGATCTACGCCTCTTCCAAGGAGATGGACTCCGTCGCCAACGTGTTGAAGGAAGACCTCCTGAAGGTCGGTGTGCGCATGAAGATCGACAAGGCCGAATGGAGCCTGATGCAGAAGCGAATGGAGGAACGCGACTTCGACGCCTACACCGGTGGTTGGGCGATGGGCTGGGACGTCGATCTCTATCAGCTCTGGCACTCGAGCCAGGCGGACCTGCCCAAGGCCTCGAACATGATCGGTTTCCGGAATCCGCAAGCCGACGAGATCATCGAGGCCTTGCGCGAGAGCTTCGATACCGAGGAACGCATCGCGCTGGCCCGCCGTTTCCACCGCATCGTTCATGAGGAGCAGCCCTACAGCTTCTTCTATGTGCGCGAGCGCTACTACACCTGGTGGGATGAAGTGCAACGGGTGGTCTTCCCCAAGGTCCGGCCCCTGGTGCGCCCGGTCGCCTGGTGGATCGCTCCCGGAGGCTGAGCGCGGGTGCGCAGCTACATCGTGAAGCGTCTGCTGTTGATGGTCCCGACCTTCTTCGGGATCTCCCTGGTGGTCTTCGTCGTGATGAACCTGGCCCCCGGGCATCCGGGCGGGACGCAGCTTGCCTCGGATCTGGCGGCCAGCGTGCGCGGTGCCGACACCCAGGAATCCCACCGCATCTTCCGCGAGCAGTTCGGTCTGGATCGGCCGGTGCTCTTCAATACCTATATCTGGCTGGAGCGCGCCGAGGTCGAGGACGTGCTTCTCGCGATGGCGGGACGCGACGGCGCGACATCGGCCGACCGTCTGCACGCCCAGGAGCAGATCGAAGACTGGGGCCGCTTTGCGGTCCCGCATCTGGTGGCCGTCATGCAGTCGCCGCCGGATCCCCTGATTCGCGATCTGGCGGTCTATGGCCTGCGGTTGGCAGCCCGTCAGCCACTGCTCGATCCGTTTGCGAGCAATCCCTCTCCGGAGCTTCGAGCCGAAAATCAGCGGCGCCGAGCGGAGAACGATCGTCTTCGGAAGCTGCGATACCCGCTCGATGCTCCAGAAGAAGAGAAGCGCGTCGTGGTCGGTGCCTGGTCCGAATGGTTCGAAGAGGCCGCCGGGCGTTTCGAGCGCACGGATGGGGAACGCGCCGGCATCTTCTTCTTCGAGACCCGCTTCGCCCGCTACTGGGCAAATCTGGCGCGCCTCGATTTCGGTGTCTCGCTGGTGACCCGGGAGCCGGTGCTGGCCACCCTGCTGGAGAAGCTCCGCTACTCGCTCTCGTTGTCGCTCACCTCGCTGCTGCTCGGCTACCTCGTCTCGATTCCGATCGGCATCCACTCGGCGGTCCACAAGGATTCGTTCGGCGATCGCTCGACCACGGTCACGCTCTTCATGCTCTACTCGTTGCCGAGCTTCTTCGTCGGCACGCTGCTGTTGTTCTGGTTCTCCGAAGGCTCGACCATTCCATGGATGCGTTGGTTCCCGATCGGCGGCTGGCGCTCCCCGGATGCGCTCGGGATGACGACACTGGCCCAGATCGGTGATGTCGCCTGGCATCTGGTGCTGCCGGTGCTGTGCATGACCTACGGCAGCTTCGCGGCGCTCTCGCGCTACATGCGCACCGGGCTTCTCGGCGTAATCCATTCCGACTACGTGCGCACTGCGCGCGCAAAGGGGTTGCCCGAGCGCCAGGTGATCTTCACCCATGCCGTCCGCAACGGGCTGCTGCCGGTGATCACGCTGCTCGCTGGTCTCCTGCCGGCGATTCTCGGGGGTTCGGTGATCATCGAAGTCATCTTCGACATCCCGGGCATGGGTCGTTGGCTGATCGAGTCGATCTATCAGCGCGACTACAACGTGATCATGTCGGTGCAGCTGATCTCCACGCTGCTGGTGCTGTTCGGCATCCTGCTTTCGGACCTCGGCTATGCGCTGGTGGATCCGCGGATCCGCTACCAATGAACGTCCCGGATACCGACCGCCAGAGTTACTGGGGTGTCGTGCGCGGCCAGTTCAACAAAAACCGGCCCGCAGTGTGGGGGCTCTGGTGCGCGGTGGGACTCTTCGCGCTCGCGACCGGTGCGCCGCTGCTGGCGCTGGACCAGCCGTTCTTCTGGCAGACATCCGACGAGACCCGTTTCCCGTTCTTTGCGGCGCTGTTCAATCGGCTCCAGTTCGAGAACGGCGTCGACATCTTCTTCAACCTGTTGTTGCTGCTCTCCCCGTTCTACGCGGGCTTCGTGGCCTGGAAGCGCAGGAAGGGCGGGCTGGGACTGCGGGCGGCGACCGGACTGGTGGCATTTCACCTGTTCGCCACGTTGCTGGTCGTGCCGGCGAGCTGGCTCGGCGTTTCGAACCCCTTCCATAGGGAAGCACCGATCGTCGACTATCGAGGTCAGCAGGCAGAGCTTCTGGCCGCGGACCAATCCGTCACCGCGGTCTTCCCGCCGCGTCGCATCCACTACCGGGAGACGAATCCGGAGCGCAGCGTCCAGGCCCCCGGTCGCACGTTCTGGCTCGGCACCGATCTGGAAGGTCGGGACGTGCTGGTGCGGATGCTCTACGGGACGCGCATCTCGCTGACGATCGGAGTGGTGGCCGTCGCCATCTACGTGTGGATCGGTGTCGTGCTCGGCGCACTGGCCGGCTATTTCGGTGGCTGGGTGGATGTCGTCGTCTCTCGGCTGGTCGAGGTGATGATCTGCATCCCGAGCTTCTTCTTGATCCTGACGCTGGTGGCTCTGGTTCAGGATCGCTCGATCTTCCACGTGATGGTGATCATCGGTGTCACGAGCTGGACCGGTGTGGCGCGGCTGGTGCGCGCTGAGTTCCTGCAGCAGCGTGAGCTCGAATACACGCTGGCGGCACGAGCGCTGGGGCTTCCGCGCTGGCGAGTGATCTTCCGCCACATCCTGCCCAACGCGATGGGGCCGGTGCTCGTCTCCGCCACCTTCGGAATCGCTTCGGCGATCCTGACCGAATCGGGCCTGGCATTCCTGGGGCTCGGCGATCTCTCGGTGCCGAGCTGGGGCGGTACGCTGAATGCGGGGCGACTCGAGATGAAGCTGTGGCTGATCCTGGCGCCCGGGCTGGCGATCTTCTTCGTGGTGAGTGTGTTCAACCTGGTCGGGGAGGGGTTGCGCGACGCCCTCGATCCGAAGCTCCGGACCTGACGATGGCACTGCTCGAGATCGACGATCTGAAGACCTGCTTCCGCACCGATGACGGCCTCGTGCGCGCGGTGGACGGCGTGAGCTTCGAAGTGGATTGCGGCGAGACGCTTGCGGTGGTGGGCGAATCCGGCTGCGGGAAATCGGTGACCGCTCTGTCGATTCTCCGGCTGGTCGCGGTTCCGCCGGGTGAGTACGCGGGTGGAGCGATTCGCTTCGAAGGAGAAGATCTGCTCGGAGTCAGCGAGGGGCGCATTCGGGAGGTTCGCGGAAACGAGATCGCGATGATCTTCCAGGAGCCGATGACGAGCCTGAATCCGGTCTTCACCGTCGGAGAGCAGATCATCGAGGCCATCCAGTTGCACCAGAAGCTCGCCGCGGACCCGGCGCGGGCGCGGGCCATCACGATGCTCCAGCGGGTCGGCATTCCGAGCCCCGAGCGGCGCATCGACGACTACGCCCATCAGATGTCCGGCGGCATGCGCCAGCGGGTGATGATCGCGATGGCGTTGGCGTGCAACCCCAAGCTGTTGATCGCAGACGAACCCACGACCGCGCTCGATGTGACGATCCAGGCGCAGATCCTGGAGCTCTTGAGTCGGCTCCAACAAGAGCTCGGGATGTCGGTCCTGCTGATCACTCACGATCTGGGCGTGGTCGCAGAGACCGCCCAGCGGGTGGTCGTGATGTATGCGGGGAAGGTCGTGGAGCAGGCCGGGGTGCAGGATCTCTTTGCCGGGCCTCGGCATCCCTACACCGTGGGCTTGTTGGGTGCGTTGCCGGATGCGAGCGGCGAGGGGGGTCGTCTCCATCCGATCGAGGGCAACGTACCCGACGCGCGGCAGATGCCGAGTGGTTGTCGTTTCCATCCCCGCTGCCCGATCGCGTTGGAGCGTTGTGCTCGGGAGGAGCCGCAGCTCGGAGGGGAGCCGCACCACCCGGTGGCGTGTTGGGTTGCGAACGGGGAAGGGCAGCCGGGATGAGTGCCGAAGCTTCGGATACGCGCGCTCCCCTTCTCGAGGTCGAAGGGTTGGTGAAGCACTATCCGGTGAATGCCGGGGTGTTCTCCCAAGAGGTCGCTCGGGTGCGCGCCGTGGATGGTGTGTCTTTCGCGATCGCTCCGGGCGAGACGCTCGGCCTGGTCGGGGAGTCCGGCTGTGGGAAGACCACCGTCGGCCGCACCCTGCTGCGGCTCGAGGAGCCCACGGCAGGACGGGTCCTGTTCGATGGAAAGGACCTGGCCACGCTTGCTCGCTCCGAGCTCCGGACTGTCCGCCGCTCGCTGCAAATGGTCTTCCAGGATCCGATGAGCTCGCTGAATCCACGCATGACCGTGCGCGACATCATCGCAGAGCCTCTCCATGTACATCGCGTGGTTAGGGGGGAGGCTCTCGATGTCCGCGTCGTGGAACTGCTCGAGAAGGTCGGCCTCCCCGGTGCATGGAGGAACCGCTACCCCCACGAGTTCTCGGGTGGGCAGCGCCAGCGCGTCGGTGTCGCCCGGGCGCTTGCCCTCGGCCCCAAGCTGATCGTTTGCGACGAGGCCGTGAGCGCCCTCGACGTCTCGGTCCAGGCCCAGGTGTTGAACCTGTTGATCGACCTGCGCGAGGAGCTGGGTCTCTCCTATCTGTTCATCTCCCACGATCTCTCCGTGGTTCGCCATGTCTCGGATCGGATCGCGGTGATGTATCTGGGCCAGATCGTCGAGGTCGCTCCGTCCGCTCGTCTGTTTACAGACCCGGTCCACCCCTATACACGGGCGTTGCTGTCGGCGATTCCGGTTCCGGACCCGCGGCGCAAGGTCCAGCGCATCGTGCTCGAAGGCGACGTGCCGAGCCCGATGAATCCTCCGCCGGGCTGCCGCTTTCACACCCGCTGTCCTGCCGCGATGAATCGTTGCCGGCGGGATCAGCCTCCGCTCGTCCAACTGCCCGGCGGGCACGAGGTGAGCTGCTTCCTGGCCGACGCCACAGCGCAAGGTGGGGATTGGCGACAGGCGACCGAGGAGCGGCGACGCGCGGCTGAGATGGATCGGGTAGCGACGGGTCGAGCAGACGCGGAGTCCGGTTCTCTCGCATTCGATGAGCATGTTCCGGAGGCAGCATCCGAGCCCACCCCTCCGGCCTGGGTGGCACGCTCGTTTGTGGCCGCGCTGCTCGCCGCATTGCTAGGCCTCGTCGTGTTCGCGTGGCCCGTTTCACTGGTCGATCGGGCGATGCAGCAGCATGCAGGGCTCGAGGGCCAGCTTCGCGCCCATGCCGATGCCACCGGCCGCTGGCCCGAACGGTTGCGCGATCTGGGTTGGCGGCTCCACGAAGTCTTCGACGACGGCGCGCCGATCGATCCATGGGGCCAACCGTGGGAGTACACGCCACGGGCGGACGGCTTCTCGCTGCGCAGCTTCGGCCCCGACGGTCAGCCCGATGCTCAGTCGGGCGCTGGAGACGACATCCAGGGGTCCGGCGGGTGAGGTCCGGTCTCGGCCTGCTGGTGCTGCCGCTGCTGGCACTGCTCGGCATCGGCCTCACGTTTCGGGCCTCGTTCCACGATCCGGCGGACTTCACCTTCGTGAACGGCACCGAGCCAAACACACTGGATCCAGGTCTGATGACGGGGGAGCCCGAGGGTCGGATTGCCAGTGCGCTGTTCGAAGGCCTGACGATTCGCGATCCGGCCACGCTGCGCCCCGCACCCGGTGTGGCTGAGCGCTGGGAGATCTCCGCGGATGGCAGGCGCTACGTGTTTCACCTTCGCCGTGACGCGCGCTGGACCGACGGTCTTCCAGTCACGGCTCACGATTTCGCCTACGCCTGGCGGCGGCTGCAGCTTCCCGAACACGGAGGGGAGTACGCGTACATCATGCACGGCGTGCGCGGGGCGGAGGCGCTGAACCGGGACGAGGCCCGGGCCATAGCACTCCGGGGTCCGGTTCGTGCGGCCGTGGAGGGCCTTGTGCAGGGCGCCATCGATCCGCAGGTCTGGGAGGAGCTCGTCGCCGAGCAGGATCTCGTGACGACCGTCCGCGGCACCCGCGATCCCGTTCTCCGTGCGGGGCTCGAAGCGCCGCCGGTCGATCGGGCTGCGTTTCTGAACGCGCTTGCAGGCGAGGCGGAGCGCCGCAGCGCGCGGGCCAGCGAGGCCCGCCTGCACTATGGCATCGACCTCGGTGTCCATGCCCGGGACGACTACACGTTGGTCGTCGAGTTGGTTGCCGCGATCCCATACTTCCTGGAACTCACCGCATTCTACCCCGCCTACCCTGTGCCGCGTAAGCTGCTGGAAGCACCGGGGAACGAACGGGATTGGTTCCTGCCCGAGAAAATCGTTTCGAATGGCCCCTTCGAACTCGCGGCGTGGCGGATAGGCGATCGCATCCGTCTGCGCCGTAGCGACAGCTATTGGAATCGCGAGAGCATTCCCTCTCGTACGATCGATGCGCTGCCCCTCGAGAACGTGACGACGGCGCTGAACCTCTACCTCTCGGGCGAGGTGGATTGGATCCCGCGCTACCCGAGCGACCTGGTCGATGCGCTCCGCGAGCGTTCCGACCATTATGCCCACGCTGGCTTCATCACCTACTACTATCGGATCAACACCCGGCGCCCACCGCTGGACGATGCTCGCGTGCGTCGGGCGCTGGCGCTCGCGATCGATCGCGAGATGATCGTCAGCGAAGTCCTGCGGCTGGGTGAGCTGCCGGCGCTGCATCTGGTGCCGCCGGGAATCCCCGGCTACGAGCCCCCGCCGACCGCAGTGGGCTTCGATCCCGAGCGGGCCCGGACATTGCTGGCCGAGGCGGGCTTCCCGGGCGGAGAGGGATTCCCGGAGATCGGCATCCTCTACAACACTCTCGAGAGTCACAAGAAGATTGCCGAGCTGATCGCCGATCAGCTGGCACGTCATCTGGGCATCGTGATCAAGCCCTACAACCAGGAGTGGCAGTCGTACCTGGCCACGATGAGAGCGGGCGACTACGACCTGGGGCGCGCGGGTTGGATCGGCGACTACCTCGATCCGAATACGTTCCTCGACCTGTGGGTCACGAATGGCGGCAACAACCAGACCGGTTGGAGCCACCCCGTCTACGACAGGTTGATCGCGGCCGCGAGAAACGTCGACGACTACGTCCAGCAACCCTTCGTCGATGGGCTGGCGGAGCCCGGACGGCTGAGGGTGCTCCTCGCAGCGGCTGCCGAGGCGCCCGACGTCACTGCCCGACGTGAGGCCTTGGCTGCGCTGCGCCTGCATCTGCTGCGTGAAGCCGAGCGCATCCTGGTCGAGGAAGAGCTGCCGATCCTGCCCATCTACTTCTACGTGGTCAATGGTCTGGTGCGGCCGGAGGTGGAGGGCTTCTACACGGAGCTGGTGCAGTCCGACGGGCAGCGCCTGCCGAACCTGCAGAACCTCCATCCGCTGCGCTCCATCCACCTCCCGGGCTCCCGATGACCGAGGCGCTGATCGCCGTCGCGGCGTTGTTGGCCATCGCGTCGCTCGCCTTCCTCCCTCACGAAGCGACGCGAATCCTGGGTGCGGCATTGCTGGCCGCGGTGGTCTTCGTGTTTCTGCGCCACGTGGCTGGCGACGTGCCGGCGCTCCTCGTATGCGCCGCACTCGGTGCCGGCGTCTGGCGGGCACTGCCCCCGACCGTGCTGCGGCGCGTGTCATTCATGATCCCGTCGCTGCTGCTCTTGATCGGGGTGACGACCTGGTTGATGTACCTGGCGCCCGGAAACCCGTTCGCCCAGGAAAAAGCCATAGCCCCCCAGGTCGAGGCTGCGTTGCGTGCGCAGTACGGCGTGCCCGAAACGCCGCTCGCATTCTTTCGGGTCTACATGGAGCGGCTGCTCGTCGATGGATCCCTGGGCCCGGCGCTGAAGGTGCAGGGTCGAAGTGTGCAGGATCTGCTGCTGCCGGCGTTGCCCGTCAGCCTGGGCCTGGGCGGACTGGCACTCTTCCTGGCTGTGGCGATCGGTGTCGCACTCGGCGTGCGCGCGGGAACGCGCCCGAACTCCTGGGCCGATCACGCGAGCATGGGGCTCGCGCTGGTCGGAATTTCGCTGCCAAACTTCGTGATCGGCGCCGGGCTGATGATCGTGCTGGCCCTCTGGCTGGATTGGCTTCCGGTGGCGGGCTGGGGCGGCTTCCGCCACGTCTGGATGCCCGCGCTCACGCTGGCCCTGCCTCATGCCGCGACCATCGCGCGGCTGGCGCGCTCGGGCACGCTCGAAGTGATGCAGGAGGATTGGATTCGCACGGCACGGGCCAAGGGCTTGTCCGAAGGCCGCGTGGTGTCCCGACATGCGTTGCGTGTGGCAGTACTGCCGGTCGTCTCCTATCTGGGGCCGGCGGCCGCCGGAATCCTGACCGGATCCTTCGTGGTCGAGACGTTATTCGGCATCCCCGGCATGGGCCAGTGGTTCGTGAAAGGTGCGATCAACCGGGACTACTCGATCGTGCTCGGGACGGCGCTCTTCTACTGCGGTCTGATCACGTTCTTCAATCTGGCCGTCGACCTGGCGCTGGCCTGGCTCGACCCCAGGGTGCGGGAGGCCGCATGAGCGCGGGGCAGAGGGAACAGGGATCGAGCGCGCCGATCGTCGCTCCGACGGCCGGGCCCTGGGTGCGCGCTTTTCGGCGCCTGCAGCGGCATCGCGCCGCGATGGTCGGAGTCGCGATCCTCGGCGTGGTCTTCTTCGCGTGCTTTCTGCTGCCCACCCTGCTCGGGCTCGACCCCACCTCGACCGCTCCAGAGTTGCGCCACATGCCGCCGTCCTTGCGCCATTGGTTCGGTACGGATGCCCTCGGTCGCGACCACTTCGCCCGGGTGTTGATCGGGGGGCGCGTGTCCTTGTGGGTTGGCCTCGCGGCCACGGCTGCGTCCGTGACGCTGGGCGTGGCCTACGGTGCGGTGGCGGGCTTCTACGCAGGGCGCGTGGACGAGGCGATGATGCGCATCGTCGATTTCTTCTATGGCATCCCCTACATGTTCCTCGTCATCCTGGTGATGCTGATGTTCTCGGAGACCGCACGCGGTGAGGCGCTGCCCGTCTTCCTGGCGCTCGGCCTGGTGCAGTGGCTCACGATGGCCCGCATCGTGAGGGGCCAGGTGCTGACGCTGCGCGATCGGGATTTCGTGCTGGCCGCCCGTGTCGTGGGTGCGGGCGATGCCCGGATCCTGGTCCGCCACATCCTGCCCAATGTGATGGGCCCGGTCGTGGTCTACGCGACACTCACCGTCCCGGCCGTGATCCTGCTCGAATCCTTCCTGTCGTTCCTCGGCCTCGGCGTGGAACTCTCGTGGGGCCAGCTGGTCGCGGAAGGCGTGGCCGTCGTGAACCCGATCGAGTCCCCATGGTGGCTGCTGGCCTGGCCCCTGTCTTCACACTGACTCAACGAATGGGCCCAAACACCCTCACTGCAATGGGGTTTACCCACGCTTCAGTCCATCCCGCGCCGTGCCGATGCGCTCGCTGAGGGGTGCGCCGAGAATGAAGAAGATTGGAGAGGTCCTGCTCGCGGCAGGCCAGATCACCGAGACCCAGCTCCGTTCAGCGCTGGGCGAGCAGGCTCGCTGGGGCAATCGGATTGGCGAGACCCTGGTTCAGCTGGGCTTCCTGCGCGAGACCGATCTGATCCGGACGCTTTCCGAACGCCTGGGCGTCCAGGGGATCGATCTGTCGGGTCGGGAGATCCACCGGGACTTGATCGACCTGATTCCCGGCGGCGTGGCCAGCAAGTATTCCTGTCTGCCCGTGGTACGAGAGACCGGAAGCGGCAGTACCGACGTGCTCTACGTGGCGATGGAAGATCCGACCAACCTCACGGCGCTGGATGACTTGACCTTCCGCACAGGCTGCACGGTGAGGCCCCTGCTCGCCGGACCGATCCAGCTGCGCCGCGCGATCACCCAATGTTATGAGAGCGGATCCATCGAACAGGCGGTCGTGCTCGAGCAGAGTGTCGAAACTGCGCCGCCGGCTGCTGTGCCTGACGGTAGCGACGTGACGGCCCAGGAGGTCTGGCTCGACGAGCTGGACGATGCTCCGGAGGGTTCCGAAGGCACCGCTGCCACTCCTTCCAAAGGGGGGGCGGGTCAAGAGCTTCCCACCCGTCAGATCCTCCAGGCGATGACCCGCCTGCTGTTGCGCAAGGGGCTGATCACCCGGGAAGAGCTGATGGCCGAAGTCACGAAGCTAGGTGATTCCTCGCCTTCCTGAGCCCGGCGCTCTTCGCTACATATTTCGCGGGCGCGGCAGATCCGCGCCCCTTCGGGAGAACCGATCATGCGTCTGGAATATAGTTTTTCCCTGTCCGAGGTGAACGTGCCGCGACTCTCCGTCGAAGCGGTCGAGGGCATCGGCAAGCTGTTTACGCTTTCGACACTCGTGCTGAACATCCTCGACGTGCGCGAGAAGGTGGAGCTGGTGTTTCACGGATTGAACCCGGACGATCCGGCACGCAAGCTCGATGCCTTCAAGGAGATCGTCCAGGGTGCGGCCACGGGCCCGAGCCTGGACTACACGGAGGGCCGCGGCGGCGCGGTGCCGGGCTCCTCGTCCTATTACCAGTGGGTGATCGTCACGAAGGGCTAGCGGGGGCCCCGTGGCAACCGTCTCCCTTCCAGCGATGGCGGCGTGCCAGGCTGGCCCGGACGATCTCTTCCAGCGCCTCCGCTCGGCCCATTTCAAAGGGCTCGAAGGCCGCATATCGGGCGAAGACCCGACGCCGGGCTTCGGCCGGCCAGGTGTCCGGCAGGGAGGCGTTCAATTCCGCCAGGGCTTCGAGGCGCCGCGGCTCCGGAATCTGCCGCTGAAACCGCAGACCCTCCAAGTCGATCAGGGCCGGCATCGCAGCGGGCACGTCGGGCCGTGCAAACAGGTGGGTGGCCTTGAGGTCGCCGTGGTCGATTCCGCGCATGTGCAGACGGCCGAGCCACGCGCCGAGCGCTTCGAGGGCGGAAGCGCGGGCCTCTGCAGGTAGGGCCAGCAGGTCGACCGCGGGGAGCAGATCTTCGAGTACGAGCCACGAGCGGAGCGGCAGGCCGAACCTGCGAGCATCGAGGGTTGCGAGGGGCAGCGCGGCTCCGAGGCCGCGCTCGCGAATGCCGTGGCCCGCGCGCCACCCGCGCCAGGCGGGGCTGCCGCGGAAGACGTCGGCCAGGATGCGCAACGGGCCACGCGGCAAGACCTCCTTGACGAACACGGGCCGGTTTCCGGCCAGGCTTCGTGTGATGCGCGAGCGGCCGTCGTCCTTCAGCACTTCGCTTCCCGGCGGACCGGCTCCTGCCAGTGCAGCCCGGTGGGCAACCAGCGATTCACGGACTGCGTGCTCGGGAAACTCATGCCAACGCAAGCCATGGCCCTCGACCAGGTGAACAGCGGCACTTCGCCGGCCAGGTCGGAGCAGTCGGCGGGTGCGGCTCTTGCCATGCCGCCAGGCCTTGTCCCGGGCGGCTCGGCCGACGGCCCGGAGCGCTTCACTCGAAATCGCGTCTGCCCCGAGCGCTTCGCTCTCGACCGGGCCCGATCCGAGCGCGGCCCGGCGAATGCGCATCCGGTCGGCAATGGAGGCACGGGCCCACAAGGAGTAGTCGAGCTCGCCCAGGTCTCGGCAGCGCCCCGCTTGGCCCGAGCTGCGGCGGGCGTGCTGGAGATCGACGAGCACCGGGCCCGACGGTGTGAACATCACGTTTCCGGCATGCAGATCGCCGTGGAGGTAGCCCGCTTCGTGGATCGCGCGCACCCCACGTCCCAATGCTTCGAGCTGGGCGCGGCGCTCCGATGCCACACTGGAGAGCCCTTCGGCACCGGTGCCGCCCTCCAGGAAGGGGAGCACCAGCAGCCGATCCCCACCGGCCAGCGTTCCCCAGGCCAGGGGTTCCGGTACGGGCGCTCCTGCTGCGTGGAGCGATTGCAGGAAGCGGCGCTCGCGGTCGGCGGGGCTGCGGCCCAGGCCCGCTTTCAGCTTCTCGCGGAGCCAGTGGTGGCTGCCGGTCCGGAACCGCTTGACCAAGACCGTGGACCCCTCGGTCGACGCGAGTCGCAGCAATTGTCGACGCGGGCTGTCCCTGAGCGTCTCTGCCGCAGCACGGCCCTCGAGCCATGCTTCGACGCAGCGCTGTACCCGAGCCTCGCCTCCCTGCCAGTGGATCTGTTCGCTCATGGATTCAGCTTTGCGTAGAGGGCATGCAGATCGCGCACGTGGTCGGCCCAGCTTCGGGTCTCGGCCCGTGCCCGGGCGGCACGGCCCAGGGCCGCGCGCTGTTCGGTATCGGTGAGGCTCGCGAGTGCCTCGCTGAAGCCCTCGACGTCCTCCGGGTCGTCGACGACGAGTCCCGCGTCGCCCAGCCAGGCCGCGGCTCCGTTGGCGCCACTCGTCAGTACGGGCAAACCGCTCGCGGCCGCCTCCAGACAGACATTTGCGAACGCGTCGTAGCGGGTCGGCAGGATGAATGCGTCGGCGGCTGCGTAGAGGTCGGCCGGATCGTGGTCGCGGCCGAGCAGCCGCACCCGGTCCGCCACACCGAGCTGCGCAGCCAGGGCTCGTGCAGGGGCCTGCTCCCGGCCGGCGATCCACAGCAGGCTGGTTCGTTCTGGGAGCCCGGCGAGCGCGCGGATCGCGGTGTCGATGCCCTTGCGCCGGTAGCCGTGGCCGACCAGCAGCCATACGAGCCGATCGTCGGAATCGAACTGCAGGCGCAGCGCATCGCGGTCGGTCGGATCCGCACGCGGTCGAAAGCGATCGAGGTCGACTCCGTTGGGGATCACGACGATTCGCTCGGAAGCGATCGGATAGCGATCCAGGATCTCGCTCCGCACCATTTCGGAGTTGCATTGCAGCCATTGGCTCGGATCGCGGAAGACCGAGCCCTCGATTCCGAGAATCGCCGCGTGACGAGGCGTGAGCCGGCGCCAGCTCGCCCCGGCCGCACCGTAGGCCCGCTCCATGTACGCCGCGTGGCAGCCGCCCCCGGTCCGGTACACGTCCTGGTGGCGGGTGCGGGAGAACGCGTGGACGGCATCGAAAGGGCCGCTCCGGCCACGGGGGGCGGCTTGCGCAGCAGCTCGTGAGAAGGCCAGGACCCGCCAGGGCTGCCAGCCAGCCGAAACGCGGAGGAGCCGGGCGATCGGGCCGGAGGCAGGGGCCGCATGGCGGCAGATGACATGCACCTCGTCGCCTGCGGCGTGAAGGGCGTGGGCTGTGGCCCACGCAGCGCCTTCGACTCCACCTCCCGGCTCGAATCGTTCGATCACCAGCGCGATCCGCATCGATGAGTGCCGGCTCCCCTTGGCGAAGGGTCGGTCTCGGGGTGCCCTCGACCGCCGAGGCAAGGGTAGTATATTGCCGCGCTCGGCTCCGGCCGAAGCGACACCCTTCTTCAATGCGGATCATGGCGCGCCCCCAACCTGCAGCTCTTCAGCCCAAGGACGACGATTCCGCCCCGAAACCGAAGGGCGAGAAGCGGGATCGCATCCTAGAGGCCGCTATCGTGGTTTTTGCCCGTAAGGGCTTCCACAAGGCGCGAATCTCGGATATCTCGGCCGAGGCCGAGATCGCGTATGGGCTCGTCTATCACTATTTCAAGAACAAGGACGAGATCCTCGCCACCATCTTCGACGAGCGCTGGGGCGGCCTGCTGGAGGCACTGCACGCGATCGGCCGTGGGCCGGGAACAGTGCGCAACCAGTTGGTGTCCATCGCCACGCTCATCCTGAATGCGTTCCGGTTGCGGCCGGATTGGGTGAAGGTGCTCGTGATCGAAATCCAGCGCTCCAGTCGGTTCGCAGAACCGGCCCAACAGCAGGCGGTGGGGAGCCTGTTCTCGGCGTTCGAGGGCATCCTGATCGGAGCCAAGGAGCGCGGCGAGTTGCGCGAAGATCTCGACGTCAGGGTGGCTGCGGCACTCTTTCTCGGTGCGGTGGATCTGGTCATCACCAGCCTGGTGATCGGTGTGGCCGAGGCGCCCGAAGACGATGCGGCCCAGCGCGCGTTCTATTTGGAGACGGCTCACCAGATCGTGGACATTTTCCTGCGCGGCAGCGCGGGTTCGGAGGAAACGTCTTGATCGAGGCGGACGGCATTACCAAACGCTACGGGGACTTCGTCGCGGTCGACGGGGTCTCCTTCACTGCTGAGGCCGGAGAGGTCGTTGGCTTTCTCGGGCCGAACGGCGCTGGCAAGACCACCACGATGCGCATCCTGACGGGCTTCCTGCCCGCGACGGACGGCACCGCGCGGATCGCAGGCCACGACATCTTCGGCGATCCCCTCGCGGCAAGACGAGCGGTCGGCTACCTGCCGGAGACGCCGCCGCTCTATCCCGAAATGGACGTGACCGGCTACCTCACCTACGTCGCGAAGATCAAGGACGTACCCCGGGGCCAGCGCAAGGCTGCAGTGGAGAGCGCGACAGAGCGCTGTGGGCTGGCCGACGTGCATCGACGCGTGATCGGCTCGCTCTCGAAGGGCTTCCGACAGCGGGTCGGGATCGCGCAGGCCATCGTCCACGACCCGAAGGTGCTGATCCTGGACGAGCCCACAGTGGGCCTCGACCCGATCCAGATCCGCGAGATCCGGCACCTGATTGCCGAGCTGGCCGATCCGGAGAAGGCGGCCCATACGATCGTGCTCTCGACCCACATCCTGGCCGAGGTCGAGGCCATCTGCCGGCGGGTCATCATGGTCCACGAGGGCAAGAAAGTGCTCGACAAGAGCCTGGCCGAGCTGACCGAAGGCGGGGAGAGCCTCGAGGACATGTTCGCTCGCATCATCCTTCGCGAAAAGGAGGAGGCGGCATGAGACATGTCGGTGCGATCGCCGGACGGGAGCTTCGCTCGCTCTTCGTTTCGCCGGTGGCCTACGCAGTGCTCACGATGTTCGCGGTGCTCGCGGGCTTCTTCTTCCTGCTCTCGGTGCAGGGCTTTCGCGAAGCGATCAATTACTACCAGCAGATCGGGCAGATCGAAGCGCTGCGCGAGCTCAACCTGAACAACCAGCTGATCGGTCCTTTCATCCAGGTCATGTGGATCGTCTTCCTGTTCCTGATTCCGGGCATCACGATGGGCCTGTTCGCGACGGAGAAGACGAACGGTACCGAGGAGCTCTTGATGACGAGCCCGGTCACGATGTGGGAGCTGGTGATCGGGAAGTATCTGGCGGCAGCGGCCTTCGTCACGCTGTTGATTGCGATGATGGCCTTCTTCCCGTCGCTGCTCTTCCTGGATGGGGATACTCCGATCTTGGGATTGATCTTCGGCGGCTTCGATCTGGCAGATCCGGATCCGGAGGGCCTCCAGACGTTGGCGGGCCTGCTTGGTCTGTGGCTTCTGGGGCTCACCTATGCCGCGGTGGGCACCTTCGCCTCGTCGGTGACACGCAACCAGCTCGTGGCGTTCTTCCTGGCCCTGGCCCTGCTGTTGGTCCTATGGCTGCTCTCGGTCGTCGCGGATCTCGGGGTGGCGGAAGGCGCGGGCGGTACGACCTCGAGCTTGTCCGCTGTGCTCACCTGGCTGTCCACCTCCGATCACTTCGACAAGCTCGCGCGTGGCCTGGTCGATACTCGTGACCTGGCCTATTTCGGCTTCATGATCGGCGCGTTCCTGATCTCGACCAAGACTTCGGTCGAGTCCGTGAGGTGGCGGTGATGAAGGTCTGGTCGAGCTTGCTGATGGCACTCGGTGGTGTCGCATTCCTGTTTGCCGTGCTCTCCTTCTTGATGCAGCTGCTTTCGGGTCCGGTGCTGCTCTGGAACGAGCTGGTCTGGAGCATCGGCAACCTGGTCGTTGGCCTCGCTTTGATGGGGAGTGCGCTCTTCTCGAACCTGGATGCTTTCCGAGAGCGGATGCAGACCGGGGAAGCCCGACGCGCCGGGAAGTACGGCAGCAGTGCGGTCCTGACGGCCGCACTGGGGATTGCGTTCCTCGGGCTGCTGGCGTTCCTGTCCACCCGCTACCACACCCATTGGGATTGGACGAGCGCCGAGGCCCATTCGCTTTCGGGCCAGACCCACAGCCTGCTTGCGGGTCTCGAGAGCGATCTCGTCGTGGTCGGCGTCTACTCGCCGATGGCCGCGGTGCCGGCGAAGGAGTTGCTCGAGCGTTACAGCTTCGTCTCCGAGAAGGTGAAGGTCGAATGGCTCGATCCGGAGCGCCAGCCCGGCCGTTTGCGGCAACTCGAGATCGAGCCCGAGCGGCTGCGCGAGGGCCTTCTCCATGTGACCATTGGCGAGGAATCCGTCGAGGTTCGCGAGCTGACGGAAGAGGCGTTGACCCAGGCGATCGTCAAGCTCACGCGGCGCGACCAGAAGAAGGTCTATTTCGTCGTCGGCCACAATGAGAGACCCACCGAGGGCGATGGCGCCGAGGAGGCGACCGGTTTTGCCTTTGCAGCCGAAGCGCTGACGAACGAGAACTACGAAGTCGGGACGATTCTGTTGGCCACGACGGGCAAGGTTCCGGCCGATGCCGATGTCGTCGTCGTGGCCGGGCCGACTCGCCCGTTCCTCGATCTCGAGCATCAGGCGTTGCGTGCCTATGCGGAGCAGGGCGGTGCGCTGCTGATACTGCTCGATCCCCGTGCCAATACCGATGTGGCACCGATGCTGGCGGAGTGGGGGGTGACGGTCGGCGAGGACGTCGTGGTCGATCTGGTCGGTGGCATGGTCGGCACTCCGACGACGCCCTTCGCGAAGGACTACGGCCCCCACCCGATCACCGATGAGCTGCGGGGCTACACCGTCTACGAGTTCGCGCGTAGCCTGACGGTCGCCGCAGAGGCGGCCGGCGCGTTCCAATCGCTGGTTCGAACCGGCGCGGATTCATGGGCGGAGGTCGATTTCGCTCGCCTCGAGCAGGCGGGTGAGGTGGGCTTTGATCCCGAGGATACCCGGGGCCCGGTCACGATGGCGGTCGCTGGCACGTTGAGCCTCGCAGGAGCCGATGCCGCCGAAGGGGGCGCCCCAGCCGATCCGGCGCGGATCGTCGTCGTCGGTGACGCCGACTTCGCCTCCAATCAGCTGATCGGTGCCTATGTGAACCGCGACTTCTTCGTGAATTCGCTGAACTGGCTGCTTGGGGATGTGGAGTCGATTTCGATCCGCCCGAAGACTGGAGTCGCCAGCCGGCTCCAGCTCACGACCGAGGACTTCCTCGATCTCCGCTACGTCTCGCTCTTCGTGCTGCCCGAGATGGTGGCCGTACTCGGCGTCGTCGCCTGGTGGCGGCGGCGGCGCGCGCCGGGTCGATGAGAAGAGATCGCGCGTGAATCCGAGAACGACCCTGTGGATGACTGTCGCGGTGGCGGCGCTCGGTGCCTTCGTCTGGTTCTGGGAGGTGGGAGGTGCCGACGAGCGCGCCGCCGCCGAACTGACCGAGAAGGAGGTCTTTCCGGATCTGGTCCCCGCGGATCTGAGTGCACTCGTGTTGCAGACCACGGACGAACAATCCGTGCGTCTCGAAAGGGCGGCTGAGGGCTGGACGCTGCGAGAGCCGATCGAATTCCCGGCGGATGCCAGCGCGGCCGATGCTCTGGCGAATGCGGTTGCGGATCTGGTTACCGAGTCGGTCTTCGACGATCCGGAGCCGCGCGAAAGCTACGGGCTGGCGGGTGATCCGGACGTGCGCGCGACGGCTGGCGAGCGCGAGGTGGCGCTGATCCTGGGCGATCCCGTTCCGACCGGTGGCAATAGCTATGTGGCCGCAGAAGGCGATGCCCGCGTGTTCAGCGTGGCGACCCACCGGCTCGGCGCGATGCGCAAGAGCCTGGCCGAGTTGCGCGATTCGCGGGTGCTCGATTTCGATCTGGATGCGGTCCGGGCCGTTGAAGTCCGCTGGCAGGATGGCGGTGTCGGCATCGCGAAGCAGGGCGACATCTGGCGCCTGCACAAGCCGCTCGATGCGGAGGCCGACGAAAGTGCCGTTTCAGGCCTGCTCTCGGACCTGCGCTTCCTGCGCGCCGAAGGCTATCTGGATGCGCCGGATGACGCGCAGCAGGCGGCCTTCGATTCTCCGGCGTATCGGGTGATCCTGCATGGCGAGCAGGATGCGATCCTGGCAGATCTGCAGATCGCGGGTGCGGGGGACGGCACGAACCGCATTGCGAAGGGACGCGATGGTCATCTGTACGAGATTGCCCAGAGTCGGTTCGACGATCTTCCGCGCACCGTCGTGGCCTTCCGCTTCAAGGAACTCTCTCGTTTCGAGGTGAACGATGCGGCGCGCTTCGAACTGACGTTTCGGGAAGCCGACGAAGATCTGACCATCCAGGCTCGGTTGACCGAGCAGGGCGCTTGGGAGGCCCAGCCCGAAGCGTTGGCTCCGGGCAAGGCGAGCCGACTGCTGTCGGAACTCTCGACCCTCGAAGCGGTCGGCATCGCGGCTGAGAGCATGGGCGAGGAGGAGCTGGCCGGAATGGGGCTGGCCCCGGCAGGGGCCGTCTTGCGGGTGTACCCAGCAGAAGAGGGCGGCGAGCCGCTGGCAGAGCTGAGCCTGGGTCGCATCGAACCCGGCCGTGGGATCGCGGCACAGCGCGCAGGGGATCCGATCGTCTATTGGCTCGACGCCTCCCTCTCGGAGCACCTGCCGGTGGACCTCGAAGCCTGGCGCGCCCGATTCCTGGCCACACAGGAGCCGGCTGAGGATCTGGGTGAGGCAGAGGGCGAGGTTGCAGAAGAAGGGGCCGAGGAGGACTAGCGGAGTGGCGAGGATGTGCGGCTTGCTCTCGTGGGTGGCGATCGTCCTCTTCGCACTCCTTGCGGCGGCAGGATGGGCCGGGGAACCGGCAGAGCCCGCTGCTGAAGCCGTCATCGATGTGCTGCCATTCGTTCCCGGTCATCCGACCCGGGTGATGGTCGACCTGGCTCCCGATGGCCAGACGCCATTCGTGATGATGCTCGACACGGGTGCGGCCGCCTCTGTCGTGACCCCGAGGATGGCCCGCTCGCTGGGCGTGCGGGTTCGCCGCACCAAGACGACACCCTATCGCAGAGGCACCCGGCTCGGTCGAGACCTCCAATTCCGGGTCGATACGAGGGTCAGCGATACCGCGTCGAAGACGGGCTGGGAGTACGGGCTTCTCGGGGGGGAGTTTCTCGACGACTACGTGCTCGAACTCGACTATCCGGGCGAACGCGTCCGCTTTCTCGACCCGAAGAAGTACCGGGTGCCGGAAGAGACCGACGCGCCCGACGAGCGAGTGGTGAAGTTCAAGCGCGCGGGCACGCGCATCCTGACCGAGATCGAGATCGGCGGGAAGACGGCACGTGTGCTTCTCGACTCGGGCGCCCCGGATTCCGCCATTCTCTCGGGCAGCGTCGCCCGCAAGCTCGGTATCGACCTGACCAGCCTGCGGGATTTCGGCGAAATCGGAACCGTGCAGGGAGCGATGAAGGTCTTGTTGATGGAGACCGACAGCTTCCGCTGGGCGGGCTTCGGGTTTCCTTCGATGCCCCTGCTCGTGGCCCCCAAGGGCTGGTACAACATGGCTCCGAACGACTCGGTGATCGGCTACGACGTGCTGCGTCAGTTCGTGATCCGTATCGACTACAAGCGCAAACGTCTCTGGCTGAAGCGCACCGGCGATCCCCGCGTGACCCTCGGCGGCCTGGACTGGGTGCTGGTGAAGGAACTCGGCGCGATGTTCTCACCGGTCGGGCCGGGTGTGTTCTGGGTCTGGCATGTGGAGCCCGAGGGGTGGGCAGCAAGCCACGGGCTGCGTGAAGGCGACGTCATCGTGGACTCGGTGGCGAAGACGGTTCCGGAGATCCGGGCTCGTCTCGAGTCCGGCAATTCGATCCGGTTGGATCGCGTAGCCGAAGATGGCGAGCACGTCGTGATCGACGTGGGGGGCTGATCCGGACGCCGGGGCGATCTTCCCGCTATCTCTCGGGGGCCGCGTTGAACAGGCGATCGCGGGCTGTCTCGATCTGGTCTTCCAGGTTCGCGAAGCCCTCTGGAGAGAGGTGTCCGAGGATGCGCCCGGCCTCGCCGCCTCGGACCTGGTAGCGGATCACGCCCTGATCGATCCGGACGCCCACACCAAACCCTTCGAGCGTGATGATGTGCGCCTCGGTTTCCAGCCCCCGGCCTTGCTCTGCGACGACCATTCCGAGGCCGGCCATGCCTCGCAGCAGTTCCTCGATTTCGTGCAGGTCCAGGTAGGCGATGCGTTCTTCGGGTTCCAGGTCGGGCGCGTCCAGATCGATGCGCAAGCCCAGCAGTCGCTGGCTCTCGAGGCCGGGTTCGAATGCGCCGACCCCGGAGACCTGGACGGAACCACCGCCCTGGAGGGCGATCGGTGTGAGCGGGTTCTGGCGGGTGATCAACACGCGGCCGATCTGTTCCAGGAAGATGCGCAGCTCGCTGATCGTCGGTTCGGGTTCCTGCTCCGGAACCTCCGGGACAGGTACGCACGGAACGCAGGGCATTCCCGGCATGCCCTGCTGCATGGGCTGGGCCGCGGCGGGTGCGCTGAGAGCTGCGAGAAGCAGGGTCGCGGCGAGGGAGTGGATCCGGTTCATGCGTTTCTCCTCAGGACGTCGAGCATGGCTTCGTGCAGCGCTCCGTTGCTGGCCACGACGGCACGTCCGCTCCAATGGCTCGCGCCTCCTTCGGCGTCGCTGGTGCGCCCACCCGCCTCTTCGACGATCAGGCAACCCGCCGCGACATCCCAGGGCTGCAGCTTGAATTCCCAGTAGCCATCCAAGCGTCCGGCGGCGACATAACAAAGGTCGAGGGCAGCGCTTCCGTCACGTCGCAAGGCTCGGGCCGCCTTCAAAAAGGCAGCGAATTGGGTGATGTTGTCCTGTTCGCTCTTGCGGCGATCATAGGCGAAGCCGGTGGCCAGCAGGCCGCGGGACAGATCCCTTTCGGGCGACACACGGAGAGGCTCACCGTTGCAAAGTGCGCCCTCGCCACGCACGGCTTCGTAGAGCTCGTCGAGAAGCGGGTCGTAGACGACGCCGATCCAGGGCTCGGCATTCCGGAAGATGCCGATCGAAACGCAGAAACGCGGATAGGCATGGGCGTAGTTGGTGGTCCCGTCGAGGGGGTCGATGATCCAGCGCAGCAGGGCTCCTGGCTGATCGATCCCGCTGCCTTCTTCGGCGAGGATCGCGTCCCCGGGCCTTGCAGCCGTGATTCCGTCGACGATCAGGGCTTCGCAGGCCCGGTCGACGTCGGTCACCAGATCGACGGCTGCGCTCTTGGTCTCGATCTCGAGCTCGGTCGCGTAGCGCTGCTTCTGGATCGCGCCGGCCTCCCGGGCGAGGCGGCGGGCGAGCTCGAGGATGGGCGCAGCCTCGGTCACGAAGTGCTTTCCGGGAGCCGGAAGAGACTGCGCGCATTCCGCGCCGTCTGCAGCGCGATTTCTTCGATCGGTTTCTGCTGGGCCGTGGCCAACGCGGCGCCGACGGTTGAAACGTGGCAGGGCTCGTTCCGCTGGCCTCGATGCCCTTCGGGCGCGAGCAAGGGGGCGTCGGTTTCGACCAGCAATCGCTCGAGCGGAAGCTCGGCGGCGACCGAGCGGAGCCCCCTGTCGCGCTTGAAGGTGAGGATGCCCGAGAACGAGATCCAGAGGTTCTGGTCCAGTGCGCGGCGGGCGAAGGGTAGATCGTGGGTGTAGCAGTGGAGCACACCTTCCACCTCGCCATGCCCACAAGCACGCCAGATGTCGAGAAGCTCCTCGTAGGCATCCGAAGCCTTGTCGCGTGCGTGGATGCAGACCGGCAGATCGAGCTCGCGGGCCAGGCTCACCTGTTCGGCGAAGACCTCGCGCTGGATCTCACGCGGTGAGTTTTCGTAGAAGTAGTCGAGGCCGCACTCACCCATGGCCACGACGCGGGGTGCGCCGAGCCACTCGCGAAGCTTCGTGCGGCTCGGGTCATCGAGCTGGTCGGCGTCGTGGGGATGCACGCCGACCGTCGCGAAGACCCTCGGGTCGCGAGCCGCCAGCTCCACGGCCCGGCCGTTGTGCTCGATGCCGTAGCCCGCACCGATTGCGATCATCGTCGACACGCCGTCGTTCTCGGCGCGCGCGATCACGTCTTCTCGATCTTCCGCGAACGCATCGGCGGTCACGTGACAATGGGAATCCAACCAACCCGGAGCGTGGCCGGTCGCGCTCACTCCACGGCCTCTGGGAGTTCGATGCGCGGGAAGAGTGGATTGCCCTTGATCGTGGGCGTGCCCGGAGCCAGCGCATCCCAGGTGGCCGCATCGGCTGGCAGACGTGCGGTGGCCAGTAGCCCGTCCTGGCCCAGGCGTCTCAGGATTTCGGCAGCGGCTTCGGGAATGATTGGAGCCAGCAGCAGTCCGATCGCGCGCAGGGTCTGGCAGCAGGTGTAGAGGGTCGTTCGCACTTCCTCTTCGCGTCCTTCTTCTTTCGCGGCTTTCCACGGCGCCCGCCGGTCGAGATACTTGTTGGCCGAGTCGACGAGGCGCGTCACTGCTTCGACGGCGCGGTGAAGCTCCATCGCCCGCATGCGCTGGTCGACCAGGGAGGCGGCTTCGACTGCGGCCCCCTGGGCCTCGCGTTCGAGCTCAGTCATGGGTCCGGGTTCGGGTACCACGCCATCGGCGAAGCGCGCCGTCATGTTCAGCGTGCGGCTCACGAGGTTGCCGAGGTTGTTGGCCAGGTCTGCATTGATGCGAGTGACCAGCGCGTCTTCCGTGAAGCTCGAGTCGAGGCCAAAGGACATGTCCCGCAGCAGGAAGTAGCGGAATGCGTCGAAGCCGTAGCGCTCGCGCATCGCCAGCGGTGAGACCATGTTGCCGAGGCTCTTCGAGATCTTGCGGTCGTCCAGGTTCCAGTAGCCGTGCACGTTCAGGTGGCGATACAGCGGGATGTCCGCGGCCATCAACATGCACGGCCAGAACACGCCATGGGGTTTCAGGATGTCCTTGGCCACCAGGTGTTCGACGCCCGACCACCGCTCCTTCCAATCCGGTGCGTCTGGGTAGCCCAGCCCCGCCAGATAGTTGATCAGTGCGTCGAACCACACGTAGCAGACGTAGTCCCGATCGAAGGGAAGCTCGATCCCCCAATCGAGGCGGCTCTTCGGGCGGGAGATACAGAGATCTTCCAGGCCGCTGCCTTCGCGCAGCATCGCGAGGACTTCGTTGCGATAGCGCGACGGTCGGATCCAATCGGGCTCGCGCTCGAGTTGTTCGCCCAGCGCGTCGAAGTAGCGGCTCATCCGGAAGAAGTAGTTCGATTCCGTTCTCTGCTCGGGCGCGCGCTCGTGATCCCGACACAGACCGTCCTGCATGTCGCGTTCGGTGAGGAAACGTTCGCAGCCGATGCAGTAGAGGCCCTGGTACTCGCGGAATTCGATATCGCCCTTCTCGTGGACGAGGCGCAGGATGTGTTGGACCGCGCGCATGTGGTCGGGATCCGTCGTGCGGATGAACCGGTCGAAGGAGATATCGAGCGTCTCCCAGGTCGAGCGGAAGATGCCGGACACCTGACTCGCGAAGGCCTTCGGATCGCTGCCCTGGGCGCGAGCGGCCTCGGCGATCTTGTCGCCGTGCTCGTCCGTACCGGTCAAGAAGAAGGTCTTCTCTCCGGCCAGGCGGTGATAGCGGGCCAGCGCGTCGGCCACGACGGTCGTATACGTATGGCCGATGTGAGGCTCGGCGTTCACGTAGTAGATGGGCGTGGTGATCGTGTAGCTACTCATTGCAGGGCACCATCCCGGAGGGCCAGCAATGCCCGCTCGGCCACCATCTGCGGGTTGGCATTGCGCTGGGCGAGGCCCTTGCGGCAGCGCTGCAGGGTTTCGAACGCGCGCAGAGCGCCATCGAGATCGGTTCGTCCAGCCAGGCTGGCGTCGCAGATCTCCCGGTGCAGCCACGCAGACGCCACGCCCAGCAACTCGTTCGTTCCGGCAGCCGCGATCGCACGGGGGCCGCGAAAGCTCTCGGCCCAGTCGAGTAGCTGGGGAACGCTCGCGGTGGCGATCCGGTTCAGGTGATCGACGATGTCCGCGGCTTCCTCGCCCTCCAGGGCGTCGCCCGTAATCGCGGGAAAGCCGATGCGTTGGCAACGGGAGCGCACGGTGGCGAGTAGACCCGCCGGGCTCTGGGTGACGAGGATCAAGCTGGTGCGCGGCGGTGGCTCTTCGAGCAGCCGCAGGAGCGCATTCTGCGCCTCCTGGTTCAGCCATTCGGCATCCGCGATCACGGCTGCGCGATGGCTGCCCTCGCTCCCGCGCAAGCGCATGGCGGCCTGGATCGCACGCACCTGCCCGATGCGCACACGGGTGTCCGAGGCTCCGCGCTCGATCCAGAGCAGATCGGGGTGGTCACCTACGTGCCGCATGGGCGGACCCTTCTTGCCGGTGCCATCGAGGGCGATCGGCTCCCCGGGCTCGGAGCGTCGGCATGAGCTGCAGCTTCCGCAGGGTGCCTCGCTGGCACCGGCCTGGCAGACCAGCGCGCGCGCGAAGCAAAGTGCAGTGTCCCGGGGTGTCGGGCCGGAGCCGGTAAGCAGATAGGCCGAGTGGATCCGGCCCGTGATCAGGCTCTCCCGCAGCCCAGGGGGCAACGCGGCATCGACCACATGGTGGCCTTTCGAGGGTTCAGCGTCGCCCATGGCGCGGCCAGTCTAGCGCTCGGCGCGAGAAGGTCAGTGCCTTGGCCGTCTGCCACGGGTCCGCAGGGTGGTCGCGTAAGCGCTGGTTTTCGTGGAGGTTTTTCGAGGGTGCGAAAATCCGTCGGCTGGCCCCGCGGGCGCTTCTCAAGTTTTCCCCCGAGTCGCCGATCCCGCCATTCAAGGGCCCAAGGATCGGGCTTCGGAGGGGAAAGACAGATGGGATTCGGACGCGGTCGAGATGAAGACGGGATTTCTGAGGCACCTGCGCCGCGCGCCGGGTCGAGCAAGCCGGAGGCCGGCCTCACGGCCTTCATCGATCAGGGCTCGGCATTCGAGGGCAAGCTCTCGTTCAAGGACACGGTCAGGATCGACGGGAGCTTCCGCGGCCAGATCAAGAGCGAGAATACGCTCGTGGTCGGCGAGACGGGAGAGATCGATGCGAACATCGAATCGCAGATCGTGATCGTCAGTGGTCAGGTCATTGGCGACGTCGTGGCAACCCGCAAAATCGTGCTGCACAAGACTGCCGAGGTCGAAGGCAACCTGGAATCACCGACGGTGGTGATCGAGGACGGGGCGAGCTTCAATGGGCAGCTGACGATGAAAGCGGACGGAAAGAGCGCGCCCCGACCGGTGGTGGACTCTCCCTCGAGCTAGTCCGAGAGCCCGTTCAGAAGCGCAAGCCGCACGACCCGCAGGCGGGAATCGGCTCCGTTCCGGCTGCGGAAGGTCCTGTTCCGATGCGCCTGTTCAGCGCCCCGGTGGCGTCGGATCGCCGGGGACCGGGACCACACAGCTGACTTCCGGCACCGCCAGGCGGAGGGCCGGCTCCAGTGCGAAGCGCACCGTCGCACTCTGGGCCGGGCAGCTGGCACATGCGCCCTGGAGCTCGATCTGGACGGTGCCGTCGGCGGCTACTGCCAGAAGCTCCACGTTGCCGCCGTCCCGCAGCAAGCCGGGACGGATCTGATCGAGGGCCTTCTCGAGCTTGCGATGGGTGTCGGCGGATGTTCCGGCCATCCGCGGCTTATCGGTCGAAGGAGCCGCGGGCCTGAACCGGGGCTAAGGTCGGCCGGATGCAGGTCATAGTGAAGTTGTTCGGATCGATCCGCGAAGCAGCCGGCGAGAGCGAGCGCGTCGTGGAGCTTCCCGAAGGGGCCGGAGTGGGAGAGCTGAGCGCGCTGCTCGCCCGCGAATTCCCAGCCATGGACGAGATGGGAGATCGCCTCCGGGTGGCGGTGAACATGGAGTTCGTGAAGGGCGCACCGGCACTGGCCGAGGGCGACGAGGTGGCGTTTCTGCCCCCGGTCGCGGGCGGGCAGGGCGAGCCCGCTGCGCGCTGTCGGCTGTTGGCCTCGCCCCTCGACGTGGGAGCCGTCGTCAAGCGGGTAGCCGGGCCGGACGCCGGTGGCATCGTCACGTTCGTGGGTACCGTGCGCGACTCTTCTCGCGGCAAGGACATCCGACACCTCGAGTACGAGGCGTATCCCGAGATGGCGGAGCAAGAGCTCGACCGGATCGCGGAGGAGGCGAGCGCGCGTTGGCCGGGCACCCGCGTGAGCGTGGACCATCGCACGGGGCAGCTCGAGATCGGTGATATCGCGGTGGTCGTCGTAGCGGCCGCGCCGCATCGGGGCGAAGCCTTCGAGGCTTGTCGTTTCACCATCGACACGTTGAAGGAACGCGTGCCGATCTGGAAGAAGGAGATCGCGACGGATGGCGCCTATTGGGTGGAAGAGCACGCATGAGTGAGGAAATCCCCAGCGTCCATCGTCACCGCCAGAGTGCGCCCAGGCATCTGGCAGTAGGGGTCGTCACGGTCAGCGATACCCGCACCCTGGAGGACGATACGGGCGGCGCGTTGGTGGTCGAGTTGCTGGAAGCTGCGGGTCATCGGGTCGTGGGTCGCGAGATCGTGCACGACGAAGCCGGGAAGATCCGTTCTGCGGTGGAGAAGCTGCTCCCTCACGCACAGGCCGTGATCCTCACCGGTGGCACGGGGGTGGCACCCCGCGATGTCACGCCCGAAGCGATCACACCGCTCTTCGACCGCACGCTCCCGGGCTTCGGTGAACTCTTCCGCGCGCTGTCCTACGAGGAAATCGGCGCAGCCGCGATGCTCTCCAGGGCAACGGCCGGGTTGATCGGAGAGCGCGTGATCTTTGCCCTTCCGGGCTCTCGCGGCGCAATCCGGACCGCTCTCGAGAAACTGATCCTCCCCGAGCTTGGCCATCTGGTCGGCGAGGGCAGCAAGCACTAGCTGGCCTGGGACGATCCTGCGGTAGCCTGTGGCCGTCCCGAAGCCGGTAGCCTGGTGCTGTCTCCAAGCCGGTAGCCTGGTGCCGTCCCGAAGCCCCTGAAGAGAAAGGCAAGATCGTGATCTGGTTGATTCTCGGCGTTCTGTTGTTCGCGGGTGTTCACACGATTCCGAGCCTCGGCGCGTCTGCCCGGGCGCGCTTCATCGAGCAGCGCGGGGACGGGCCCTACAAGGGACTCTTCTCGCTGGCCCTCGTCGTCGCCATCGGACTGATGATCTTCGGTTGGCGAAACACCGCGCCGGCCTGGCTCTGGGCACCGCCGGCCTGGGGGCGGCTGGTCGCGAACGGGCTGATGGTCGTCAGTTTGCTGCTCTTTCTCGCCTCCGCCGTGCCGACGAACCTGAAGCGTATTCTTCGCCACCCGCAGCTGACCGGGGTGGCGACCTGGGCGGTGGCGCACCTGCTGGCCAATGGCGAATCGCGCTCGCTGGTGCTGTTCGGCGGCCTCGGGCTCTGGGCGGTGCTCCAGATCGTGCTGATCAACCGCCGGGACGGTGCATGGGAGAAGCCCGAGGAGCTGCCGCTCGCCGCAGATCTGAAACCGGTCGTTGGAGCGCTGGTCGTGTACGGAGTGCTGCTCTGGGCCCATCCGTGGATCGCGGGTCCTTCCGCGATGCCCTGGTGAGGTTGCGGCCCATGGGGCACGTCTGATCGCGGAGGACGAAGCGATGACGAAGCAAGCCAGGCGCAGCCTCTGGGCCTGGGGCCTCGAGTCCGACGAGC
This sequence comes from bacterium, assembly GCA_024226235.1. Taxonomy (GTDB): domain Bacteria; phylum Myxococcota_A; class UBA9160; order UBA9160; family UBA6930. Next base: position 6,914 of record JAAELW010000436.1, on the reverse strand, counting down.
CCAGCCACGAGGAGCGTGTCGGTTTCGCGAAGAGCCTCTCGGAGCAGTGGGGGCGTGACCTGCAAGTGCCGGAGGCCGTGCCGCTAAGGGCGCTGGAGCTTCGCCCGCCGCGCATCGAAGCCAGCGAGGCGCTGCGTCCGTTCTGTGCGGACGATCCCCACGAGCGTGCCTTTCATACCTACGGCAGCAGCTTCCCGGAGCGTTTGCGCGCTTTCAGTGGGGAGTTTTCCCGCCCGCCGGACTTCGTGGCTCACCCGCGCAATGAGGACGAACTCGAGCGGGTGTTGGCCTTCTGTGCGGATCGATCTTGCAGTGCTGTGCCGTGGGGTGGCGGATCGTCTGTCGTCTACGGGGTCAGCGTTCCCGACGACGACCCGCTGTGCGTGACGATCGATCTGGATCGCTTCAATCGCGTCCTCGAACTCGATGAGACATCGCGCGCTGCGCGCATTCAGGCCGGTGTGCTCGGCCCGGCACTCGAAGACCAGCTGCGGCCCAGCGGGCACACCCTGCGCCACTTTCCCCAGAGCTTCGAGTGGTCGACGCTGGGCGGCTGGATCGCGACACGTGCCGGCGGCCACTACGCGACGAACCACACCCACATCGACGATTTCGTGGAATCCGTACGGATGCTGACGCCTACGGGCTGGTGGGAATCCCGGCGGTTGCCGGGGAGCGGCGCCGGGCCCAGCCCGGATCGTCTGGCGATCGGCTCGGAGGGGATCCTGGGAGTGATCACCGAGGCCTGGATGCGCATCCAACGCCGTCCGCGGTTTCGTGCCACCGCGAGCCTGCGCTTCGACAGCTGGGATGCCGGTGCGGAAGCCGTCCGCCACATCGTCCAGGCCAAGCTCTGGCCGGCCAACCTGCGGCTACTCGATCCGCGGGAGGCCAAGAACGCCGGCCTCGATGGAAGCCAGGCCCTGCTGATCGTGGGCTTCGAATCCTCAGAGCTGTCCCAGGAGCAACACATCCACCAGGCCGTGGCCATCGCCCGTGAGTGCGGTGGGCAGATGGGCGAGGAGGAGATCCGACTGTCCGATTCCAGCGAGAGGACGACGGGACGCAGCGGGGCGGCCGGTGCGTGGCGCAGCGCGTTCATTGGCGTGGGAAAGGGCTTGAACCTGATCACGGGCCTCGGTCTGATCGCCGATACGTTCGAGACCTCGATCACCTGGGATCGCTGGCCCGACTTCGACCGGGAGGTGCGGGCCGCAGTCGAGAAGTGCATGGCCGAGGTGACCGGCGGGGGATCGCTCACCTGTCGTTTCACCCACGTCTACCCGGATGGGCCCGCCCCCTACTACACCTTCTCGACCCGTGGGCGACTCGGTGCAGAGCTCGAGCAGTGGGCCGCCATCAAGGCCGTCGCCACGGATGCGGTGATCCGCGCCGGCGGCACCAGCACCCACCATCATGCCGTCGGTCGCATGCACCGGGACGGCTACGACCGCCAGCGCCCCGAGCCCTTCGCCCGAGCCCTTCGCGCCGCAAAACGCGAACTCGATCCGGCAGCCATCCTCAACCCCGGGGTCCTGATCGACCCGAGTTAAGAAGCGGGGCCGGAGTTAAGAATTCACTTGTTGAAAGGGGGCTTTGCCCCCTTTCAACAAGTGAATTCTTAACTCCGGCCCCGCTTCTTAATGACAGAATTCTGGCATTTGGTGCGGGATTTCTAGCAGAGGGGTCTGTTGCGCTGGGCTGCACGAATTAGTTTGTGGGTACGCGGCAGCTTGCTGAGTCCATTTCGGCGGCTGGCCCGATAGACAGGATGAACATGGTCGTTGTTACCAACCGGATTCCCATTGCCGAGGGTTGCGAGAGTGACTTTGAAGATCGCTTCGAGAAGCGTATCCATCTGGTCGACGAGTCTCCGGGCTTCGTCCGCAACGAGGTGCACCGGCCGCGCCCGATGAAGTTCGATCACGAGTCGGGCGAATGGCGGCCCGATCCGGATGGCGAGGGCTACTACGAGATCAAGACTTGGTGGCGGTCGATAGATGATTTCGTCGCATGGACGCGGAGCGCGGCCTTCGCGGAGGCGCACAAGAGAGCCGCGCCCAAGGAGATGTTCCGCGGTGCCAACATCGTGGACATCCACGAGGTGTTCCAGAGCAGCGATCTCGACGTGTCGCGCGACGTGTAGCGACGGCGTCTCAATGGAGCAGTGATGACGGTAACCCTCTATCACAACCCCGCGTGCTCGAAGTCACGCCAAACTCTGCAGTTGCTGAGGGATCGGGATATCGAGGTCGACATCGTGGAGTATCTGAACACGCCCCCGAGCAAGGAAACCCTCGTCGACCTGCTGGGCATGCTGGGCAAGCCGGCCAGCGCGCTGGTGCGCAGGAAGGAGGGCACGTTCACGGACCTCGGTCTCAGTGACGCTGACGACGAGGCACTCCTGGATGCCATGGTCGCGAACCCCGTGCTCATCGAGCGTCCCATCGTGGTCAGCGGACGCAACGCGCGGCTGGGGCGACCGCCCGAAAACGTGTTGGAGATCCTGTGACGGACGACGCCGGATCGCATTCCCGGAGCAGAGCGGCTGGGTGCACATTGACATGAGTACATCGCAGGGCAAGAAGGCCCTGTGGGTGCTCCTCAGCGGCTGCCTTCTGGGGTGCGTAGTTTCCGGTCCCACACTCAGCCAAAGTGCCCGCGACGACGTCCCTGCGGAATACGCCGAACTCGCGAACCCCGTCGACGACCTTCCGCCCGACCGGATTCGCTACTTCGAGAAGAAGTACAAGGCACAGTGCGCGCGCTGTCACGGAATCGACGGGCGGGGAAAGGGCAAGGATGCCGCCGAGCGCCGCGTCCCCCCGCGCGACTTCACCGACGCGGCGTTCATGGCCACCCGCAGCGACGGCGAACTCTTCTATCAGATCCTGACCGGAGGTGGCGACCGCTCCGCGATGCCTGCCTATGGACCGAGGTCTGACGTCGGCTGGAGCGAAGAGAAGATCTGGGGGATGGTGCGCTTCGTCCGGATCTTCACCGAAGGTCCGGCAGGAGTCGATTGAGGAAGGGCACTCGATCGGCCCCGCTTCTGTCTGGAGTTCCGAAGTCAACTCGCGGAGGAGATGGCCGATGGGGTACTTCATGCGCCCTCATTTCCGGCTCGCGCTGATGGTTCCGATCGCCTGCCTGCTGCTCTCTGCGGACCTGCATGTCTGGGTGGACGAAGAGGGTCGAACCCACATCACGGACGACGGCTCCGGGCTGCCGCCGGGTGCGTTGCCGGCGGGGGATGTGGAGGCGGTTCGAGGGCTCTGGGGCGGTGACAGTCGGGGTGAGCCGCTGTGGACGCCGCCGGGCTGGAGCGGGCGCGATGAAGATCGGGTGGTCCGGGTGTTGCGAGATGCGGTGGCCGACCTCGGCAAGGGCGAGGCGGGCAGGGCGGGTGCGGCTCTCCGGTCGCTTCTGCGAAGCGATCCAGACCGTCCGGAGCCCCACTTCTATCTGGCCCTGATCGAGGGCGGACGCGGGCACCTGGAGAAGGCCGAGGACCATCTGCGGACTTTCCTGTCTGTGGCTGGAGATCGCTTCGACCCCTGGCGCGCCTCTGCCGAGCAGCGTCTGGCACAGCTCGAAGACGAGCGGGAGCTGATGGACCGGCCGGCTGCCGGACCGCTTCGGTTGGTCGATCTCGAGCACCAGGCTTTCCAGATCCAGGCGGACGCAGAACTCCTGCAGAAGGGGGAGGTGTCCTTCGCGCGCACGGTTGCCCGCTATCTGGATGACGCTCGCTCCCTGGTCGGCACTCGCGTCGGGGCCTATCCGGCTGAACCCACTGGTGTCGTGCTCTACGGCAAGGCCGCCTACGTGAAGGCCCATGCCCACCGCTTCAGCTTCCAGACCGTCGGCTTCTTCGATGGCCGCATCCATGTGGTCTCGAAGGCCCATCCGGCGGGAGAGCTTCGCACGCTGCTTGTCCACGAGTACACCCACGCGTTGTTCCGTGAGCAGACGGGCGGTGATCGTCCATTCTGGCTGAACGAAGGGCTGGCCGAGATCTACGAGCGGGCCTCTCAGCGGCGGGTACCCCTCTCGCGGGGCGAGCGGACCCGCATGCGCAGTGCTCTCGATGCCGGCGGCTGGATCGATCTTCGCCGGCTGGCGCCCAGCTTTGCGGGTCTCGACAATCGGGAGGCGAGGCTCGCCTACGCGATTGCCACCTTTGCTGCAGACTGGATCGAGCGCCACAGCACGCCTGCCGCCAGAGCTCAGCTCCTGCGCCGCATCGGCGAGGGCTGGCAGGCAGACGACGCTCTTCGGGAGGCGGTGGGTGTCGATACCGCGGGCCTCGAGGCATCGCTCCAGGCGGAGCTGCGCGGTAGTCCCCTCCCAGCGGCTCCGCGCTAGTCCGCCGCACCTGCCCGGAACCGGGGCGGAGGATCGACCTCTACTGCATCCCCGATCTGCCAGCCGTTGCGCTGGGCGGTGCCCGCCGGAACCTCCAGAACCAGATCGATCGGTCCTGGTGGGCCGTAACGGGGAAGTGGAGGCTCTACCTGATGAGGAACGTCTGCGTGTACGCCGAGGATTCGTCCGGCCCGGATCCAGACGATGTCGATGTCGAAATGCATGTCGGGCATCCAGAAGACAGGCTCGGCCGGTGGGTCGTAGGGGAACAACAGGCCCTGTCCGCTGGTGAGGGTGGTGCGTCCCGAGAGCCCGCGTTGGCGCCGGGCTGGCGTGTCGGCCAGTTCGGCGTCGATCCGATGGATGCCGATCTCGATTGTCGCGTGGCGCGGCCCCAGTTCCTCCGGCGCCTGCTCGTTCACCTCGCAGGCAGGGTGCACGAGCAGCAGAAGGAGTACGAGTAGAGGCCTGCTCATCGGATCGTGAAACCCTGCAGGCCTTCGGGAGCCTCGGTCTGCACGTCCAGGACGTCTACCCGGGCGAAGCGGGGCCCTTCGCGACAGAAGGCAAGCACGGCTTCCACCTGCGCGTCGCTGCCCTCTACGACCGCTTCCACGCTGCCGTCTTCGCGATTGCACACCCAGCCATGGGCTCCCACGCGGGCGGCCGCGTCGCGGGTGGCGATACGGAACGCCACGCCCTGCACGCGTCCGCGAATCCGGAGCCTCCGCCGTTGCTGGGCCTTGCTCATCTGCGCCCTAGAATGACGGACGTGAGACGCCAGTGGAAGTTTCCCCATGCCTTCATGTCCATTCTCCAGATGGGTTTCAACTAGTGGATATTGAACGGAAAAATCATCGCATTCTCTCTCAGCGAAGCGTGCGTACCCTGACCAACGTGGCCGATGCAATGGGGATCGAGGATCCGGCCCGGCTGGTCGCATTGACAGCGGCCGCCGAAGGCTGGCTGCGCCATCGTGGGGTCGCCACGGCCCGTCGAGCCTGGTTCGAACTGGCCTGGCTCGAATGGCGTCCGGCATTCATCCGAGGGCCCGGGCATGCGTTCTCCCGTCTGCCTCGCTCGGAGCGCGCCGCCCGGCTGGAGGGACGCTCGCTTCGGGTCGTCCGCGCCTTGATCGGAGCGAGCGCTCCGGACCCCGGTTCGCCCGATGCCGGTCAATCCTCGCCCGGGGCGTAGTACTCGAAGTCGACCACATTGTCGTTCAGGTAGGTGCGGAGACGGTCCACCAGCCCCTTCTCCAGCTGCCGAACACGCTCGCGGGTGAGTCCGAGCTCATCGCCGATCTCCTGCAGCGTCCGGGGGTCCTGGGCGAGCACGCGCTCGTTCATGATGCGGTGCTCTCGCGGGTCGAGTTCCTCCGAGAACTTCTGGACATGCTCCAAGAAGGTGCGGCGCAGGTCCTGGTTGACCATCGTGGCCTCCGCATCCTGGCCCGGGTTTGCGGAGAGGAAATCGCCGAAACGGCCGCCGTCCTCGTCTTCCCCGCCGACCGGAGCATCCAGTGAGAGGTCGCTGCCCGAAAGCCGCTGCTCCATCTCGATCACGTCCTGCTCGCTCACGTCGAGGCGCTCGGCCAACAATTTCGGCGCTACCTCGAAGCCCTGGCGTTCGAGCTCGCGCTTCTCCTTGCCCAGCCGGAAGAAGAGCTTGCGTTGTGCCCGGCTGGAACCCACCCGAACCAGCCGGATGTTGTCGATCAGGTATTTGAGGATGAAGGCGCGGATCCAGTAGGCCGCGTAGGTCGAGAGCTTGGTGCCGGCCATCGGATCGAAGCGCTCGACCGCTTGCACCAGCCCCACATTGCCCTCCTGGATCAGGTCGAGGGTCTGGGTCCAGGCCCGGCGGTACTCCATCGCGATCTTGACCACGAGCCGCAGGTTGGCCAGCACGAGCTGCCGGCCGGCATCCTCGTCGCCCTCTTCCCGCCAGCGCACGGCCAGCTCGTGCTCTTCCTCGCGGGAAATGGGGGCGTGCTGGCGCAGCTCCGCCATGTAGCGGGTGAGCGGGTCGGCCTGATCGAGCTGGCTCGGAGCCGCCGCCGGCAGGCTCTCTGTCTTGGGCTCGTTCGGAACCGGAAGCGAAGAGTCGCGATCGTCCGCAGGAGACATCCTGAGCCATAATAGCCCTGTCGGTCGCAGGGGGCCCGAAATGAGCGAGGGGAGGGAGCCATTGAATGGCTCCCTCCCCTTTGAAAACAAGCCCTTAGGGCTATTCCTTCATGGTTCGGATGTAGGCGATCACGTTGTCGATGTCCGCCTCCGTCAAGAACCCCCAGGGCGCCATCACCGGGTTGCCGCCATAGGCTGCGGCGCCGTTCTGGATGACCAACTTCAGGTCGGTGTCTTCTCCCGCGGTTCCGTTCTTGTCCGAATCGTACTTGAACTCGCCGACCGAGAAGTCTCGGGGCGGCGGGGTCAATGCGGCCCCGGCGGGTCCATCGCCCTTGCCAGACGGGCCGTGGCATGTGGAGCAAAGGGCGTCGTAGTTGGCCTTGCCGGCGTCTGCATCGGCGGCCCCGATGGGCG
>JAAELW010000435.1 GCA_024226235.1 bacterium | reverse complement strand
CGATCCTCGAGATCCTGCTCGGAAACGTGGAGCAGGGCTGCGCGCCGGAATTGATCCCCATCGAAGAGGCGCAGCGGATCGCCAAGCTCTACGCCACGTCCTTCTTCAAGACCCATCTCGACCACCGCATGGGGTACATCCGTTATCTGACCCGCGGCTACGTCCGGAAGACGGGCCTCCCGGTCGACTACTTCAAGGCGTCGTGGTGGAGCCGCCACTGACGCGTCGCCACGCCTGGCGGGATCTACGAGCGAAGGCTTCGCCTCAAGCCGCCCGGCGTGCGTACAGGGCCGCCAGCCCCGCCGCGATCAGCCACAGGGACGAAGGCTCGGGCACGAGGAACGCCTCGTAGAAGAAGTCGTACTGGGCCTGGGCGAGCACGGCATAGCCGGCGCTCGTGAGGTGGATCTGGTCGATGTAGGCGTCGTAGGGGCCCGGTAGCGTGAAGTCGGGCAGCAACGGCGAGCCGGGCGCGATCGGCGAGGCCGGGTCGTAGCTGGTGTACTGCACGCCGTCGAACCCGTAGGTGACCTGCATCAGGCCGCCGAAGTCTCCGTAGGTCAGCCCCGCCGTCGCATCGGCGAGAGCCTGGGCGGCAACGGTCATCTCGGCCGCGGCCGCATTCACCTGGGTCGGGGTGCCAGACGCAAGCGGACGGGGCGTGTCGTAGCTCGACCAGAGGATGTTCGCGTTCGGGCGCGCGCTGAGGATGTGGTTCACGATCGTCTGGGTGTCGGTGATGATCGCGGCGAACAGCGCGTCCTGCTGCGCCGGGCTGAGGCCCGCGTGCCAGGCGCCCAGGAAGTCGTTGCCACCGATGCTCAGATGGATGAGGTCGGAGTCGGGGTTCGCCGCCAGGGTGCTCGTGATGAAGCCCAGGTTGGTCGCCAGGTTCGCAGCCGTGTCGCCGCCGACCGCCGCATTGGCGACGGTCTCGGCGATGCCCTCGTTGTCGAGTACCTGCTGGAGTGCGGGAGCCGCCGGTACGCCCCAGCTGTCGCCGAAGACGACGATTCGCGCCGCCCACGAGGGTGTCGCCAGGATCCATACGAGCGATGCAAGGAGAGGCAAGGTTCGGCGCATCATCGGCTCCTTCAGGCCCCGCGACAGCGGGTGTTCCGATCGTCGGGGGGGAGCCACGCGCAGCCCGGCCGCGCGTGCCTTCCCAGGTGCCCATCATATTACAGCTCGCGCGGCGTAGGCGCCCCGTGCGGCTCCCAAGCGGCGTCAATCGCGAACGTCCAAAAGAGAGCATCAGGCTTCGAACCTGGGGGTCGGGAGTTCGAATCCCTCCCGGCGTGCCAACCAAACCAAGGGGTTGTGCGGGAAGCGGCGAGTGACCCTCTTTTTCGGTACCTGAGGGTCAGTTCGAAATTCGCCAAGAGTGGCGCGCACCTACGACCTATTCGAGCGACGGCTCTGAACGGCACCGCGTCCATTCATTCGCGCCGCGAAGGGGCGGCGAGTTCGGCCCAACGAGAATTCGGCTATGCGCCAATGGACGGATCGGACAGGTCCGAGCACCGGCATCTGAGACGCTTCCTAGTCTGCCACCGGGACATGTCTCTCGAGGAAAGCAACCTGATCGGCCACGAATGCTTCGAACGTGTCTCCGAGATACGGAGAGAAGTGATCCGTCTGATAGGTCTTCAGTTCGCTCATGGGCATTCGCTCGACTGCTGAGATTGCAGCGCTCGCAGGTGTAGTTTCGTCATCCGACGCGACTTGCACCAGTGTCGGCACGGAGATGCGGGACGCGGTACGGCCCGGCGAGTAGTTCATCAACGAAAAGAGTGATCGCGCAGCAATGGACTGGTCGAACTCGAAACCGTCTGGAACGAGTCTCAGGTAGCCCGCCGCTTCGGGTGCATTCATGAAGGCAACACAGCCGGGCTTCCCTGACGCTGGCACGTAGTGAGGGGGCGCCCCTAGCAGCCCGGCCGCTTGGTCCCAGGCGGCATGAAGCGCGAGGCTCGACCATCTCGTGGTTCCCCCTTCCCTTGCGGAAACCGAGGAGTCGATATGAGGGACCTGTGCGATGACGGCCGCCACGCCGAGTCCCTCGCTCGCCAGCGCAAGCACATGTCCGCCGGAGAGTGAACTTCCCCACAAGACGGTCTTGGTCGCGTCAACTCCTGTCTGGCTCCGCGCGAATGCGATTGCCGCACGCCAGTCTGCATGTTGCATGTCGACATTCACAACGCGTCTCGGGGTTCCATCACTCTCGCCGAATCCTCGGTAGTCAAAGACCAGGACGTGATATCCCGCATCAGCAAACCTCTCCGCATACGCGTCGAGCCGCATTTCCTTCACTCCTGCGAGACCGTGTGCCATGACGATGCACGGGTGTGGTCCGGGGACGTCGGTTTCGAAAAACCACCCTCGACACAAAGTGCCGTCGGAGTGAAAGGAGATGTCTTTGCGGTTCATTCTGCCGTCCAGCGAAATCGAAGGCGCAGAGGTCTGCACTAGGCCTCAGCAGCCGAACGGGCTGCCTCGAAAACTTGGACACCGTCTGCAGCGTCCAAATCGGTTTCGGTTGCTTCGGTTAGCCGGGCCATCGTCATGTAGAAACCTACGGTGAGAATCATCTCGATCACTTCCCGGTCGCTGAAATGAAGCTTCAACGCGGCGAAAGCGTCACTGTCTGCACGGACGTTCTCGGTCACCTGTCGGCCAAAGGCGAGGAGAGCGCGCTCCTTCTCCGAGAAACGCTCGCCACCGAGTTCCAGCCTTTCGAGCGCGTCGATTTGAGGCTGAGTGATGCCGACTCCGAGGGCTATCGGACAATGTTGATGCCACTCATAGGCGCCACCTTCGAGACGCGCGGCCAGTAGAATCAGCAACTCTCGATCGCGATGGCTGAGCTCTTGACGAGTCAGGATGGCCGCGCCCAACTGCAGCTGCGGCGCGAAGCACGAGTCGGCATGCGCCATCATTCGGAAAATGTTGAGCTTCGCGGGAAGAGCGGCCAGGATGTTCTTGGCTTCTTCGCCAGCGTTGTCGGCGGTCAGTAGGGGCAGTCTTGCCATGGTCGTTCCGTTCCTTTCTCCGATGGACCTGCGGCTAGTACAGGGACGGGAGCCCGGCACCCGGTACATCGACTCGGATCGTGTAGAGCCGCCCTGACTGCTTCCCGTCGATGACGGTGCGGTCATGGCTCACGGGAGCCGTGATCAACAGGGTTCGAAGGTCTTCGCCACCCAGCATGCAGGCGGATGCCTTGTAGGAGCCCATGTCGACGTGGTCAGTGATCTCGCCGCCTTCGAGGACGCGATAGACGTGCTCATGGGTGGTCACCCATACGCCACCTTCCGCATCGAGACAGATTCCATCGGGTGCCGAGTCTGGAATCGTTGCGAAGACTCGCCGATGGGAGAGTGTGCCATCACTCGCGAGGTCGTAGGCGAGTAGGTTCGACCAGCCCGTGCTTGCCACGATGAGGGTCGCGCCGTCTGGCGTCACAACGAACCCGTTCGGGAAGAGCACCTTATCATCGGCGACGGACACGTTTCCTTTGGCATCCACGCGAACGATGGGGCTCGGTACCTGGTCGAACAGGCTCTTGGCGCCCTCCGCGAAGCTCAGACTGCCGACGTAGCAATCGCCGTTCTCGGTGCGGACCATGTCGTTAATCGCACTGCAGCCGGTCGAACTGACGTCGGCGAACTCGGAGAGCTGAGCCCCGTCCCATTTGAGCAGTTTCTTTTGCATGATGGACGAGATGACCATCTCTTCGCTGTCTCTGCTGAGAAAGCAGAAACCCGAAACCATGCCGTCAATCTTGACGAGCAGCTCCTTGCTGCCGTCCGCACCGATTCGGTAGATCAGACCCTCATCGATACTGCAGCAATAGAAGGAGCCTCGGTGCCAACGCGGGGTTTCCGGAAAAACGAAGCCTTCACTGAGAAGTTCAAGTCTGTGTTCGATCATTGGTGTCTACTTCCTTGTCTGTGACTCGAGAGCACTGTGGCTCATCGGTTGAATCGACCAGTGACTCCGCGTGGTCACTGATGAGGAGTGATGTCTTGGGTGGACGAGGTTGTCATAGATCTAGTGCTCCCTTTGGTCTCGGTCAGACACGCATAGGTGCCATGACCGTTTGCGGACGCCGGGTATTCAATCGAGCCTCATCGAGGCGAGGAACACTCTGCGGAGGCGTTCGAGTTCCTTCTTCGAAGGTCGGCCGCTCTGGCCCTGAATCGTTGACAGCGCCGATCCAAAGAAGAGGTCTTGGTCCAGAATGGCCAAGAGTGTGAGCACTCCGACTCCGACCTCATTGGATATCCGCCTTGGAGTCAGACCCGGAATGTCGAGGAGTGGGGCGACGAGCTTGGAGACTGTGGTGACGAGGTGGCTAGCTCGTTCGGCGAAGGTTGCGTCTCTGATTGACTCGATGAGTACTGCTCGAATGACGCCGCGGTGAGCGAGATGACTTTCAACAAGAGAGTCCACCAAGCCGGCGGAGAACTCATCCAGCGACAGCTTGTCGTCACCGAGGTCCGACACCATCTGTTCTGTTTGCGCGACGTTGCGGTCTACGAAACGCTGGTGCAGCGCATGTAGGAGGGCACTTTTGTCTGGAAAGCGCGCATAGAAGGACCCGGAGGACGACCCTGCTTCGTTCACGATGCTGGTCACGCTGACATCGCTAAACGACTTCTCCAGAAGCTGAGCTTCCGCAGCGCGCAAGAGTGCATCCAGCGTCTTTCGGCTGCGTTCTTGAAGAGGCGGAGAGATGCTCGGGGCGGTCGTGGCTGACATGAGAGTGATCATATCAGAATTAGAGTGCTAATTCTAGTTAAACGACAACATGAGCGCCATCAGGCCCCCGGTGCCTTCGTCTACGAGCGTGGGTTGCGAACTCTTCCCCTCCAGGGCGAGGGAGAACCTCGATGCCGACCGCTCCGCGCTCTCAAGGAACCGGACTCATTACGGGGCTTCAGGTGGAATCGGGCTCCGTCTGGCTGAGCAGCTGGAATGGCAGGTCTCCAGGACCCGCTCGCGGAGCTGCCCAACGACTTCGCTATGAGAGCTTCTAGTCGTAGAGGCCCTCACTGGTGATTGGGAGAACGAGACTCTCTTGAGAGGCGCCGTCCAGTGCCGTCCCTCATTTGGCGCCGTTGAAACGACACCTCAATGCAGGCTATTGCAGGCTCCTGCAGAGCAACGACCGCCAAGTCCCCGTCATTCCTCATCCTCTTCACGGGCTTCGAACCTGGGGGTCGGGGGTTCGAATCCCTCCCGGCGTGTCAGTTCTTTCAAGTGGACAGGATTCGGCGCAAATGCCAATCCGGGTAGAGGGCTACAGTCGGACTGGAACCTGGCCGAAACGGGGCCATGAGCCGGTCTCCTGCGGTACGCGTGAGTGCCTCGCTCGACATGCTCGAGCTGTTGGATGAGTTCGAGCCGGGGTCGCGCGCGCGGGTCTGGGCGCGCGTTCCGGAGGCCATCCGGGACTTCGCCGAGGCCCAGAGCCGGATCGGCTGGGTCCCACTCGAGCACGGTCCCTTCCTTTCGGAGGCGATCGTTGCCGAATTCGGCCGGCAGCGAAGCCGCGAGCTCTACCGAAGGGCGATCCCCGCTCTGATCGAGAAGCCCCTGCTGGAGCCCCTCGTCATGGGCATGCTCCGCGTGCTGGGAAAGCGGCGCACGCGGCTCCTCGCGATCATCCCCAAGGGCTGGGGGCTTGTGTTTCGCGATCTATGTGAGCCGCGCGTCGGTAGCTCCGGACCCGGGGAGATCGAAGTGATCTTCGACGCGATCGCCCCCGAGGTGCGAGAGCACCCGGGCTACTTCGAGATGTGGGCAGGCGTGTGCCTGGGGCTGCTCGACCTGGCCTGCCCGGACGGCACACTCGACTACGAGGTCGCTGCGGATTGGTCCTCTATCCGGGCACGCTTCACCTGGTAGCGGCGGATAGGACGGACAAGCGGATCTTCGAGGACCGACACCCCCCGAAGTGACAACTTGCATGGGGATCCCGACCTAGCGAGACCGACGCGCGGCACTCTGTGGGATGGATCGCGTCCGGCGACGTCAACGCGACGTCACACCCGCGGGGCGATTCTTCTGCTCCCGTAACTCACCGAACTCGCTAACCTTTCCGCCAGGAGAGGTGGCCGAGTGGTCGAAGGCAGCGGTCTTGAAAACCGCCAGGGTGCAAGCCCTCGAGGGTTCGAATCCCTCCCTCTCCGCCATGTGGTGTGGATGGGGTGTCTGGCGACCTGCATTCTGCTGGGGCTCCCGTCTGCAGCGATGGCGGGGCGCGTCGCACTTACCCGGCTGAACAGCATGAGCGCGGATCCCTCCGTCCGGCTGCCGCCCAAGGATGTATGGAGTACGGAGGATATCCGCACCAAGACGGTCTTCGTCGGTCATTCGATCGATCGCCTGACGATCCTGAACAACTACGACCGCATCAACGATTCCTACCGGGATACCGGGAAACGGGACCGGTTGCTTCCGGAGTTGGTGGGTTCGCCGAGCAACCCGGGTGGGTTCCCGGTCGTGGTGAACGGGACGTTCTTCCAAGGTGGGTCGCGTCGGCCGCTCGGGACGCTGATCCGCAATGGCATCCTGGATGTCGTCGGTGCGAATGCGTCGGACAAGCGTGGAGGCGTGGCGATTCTCCAGGACGGAACGCTGGTGCTCGATGGCGCCGAGGGGCGGAGCGACGACGCGATCTACGCGCGCTTCGGCCAACCCGGGAATCCGGTCCTCCACTTCATGGGTGGCGGGGCGCTGCTGCGCGAGAGCGGTACGGATGTCAGCTCCGATCGGCTCTTCCGGGAGCAGGTCTTCGCCCAGAGTGGTGAGGGGATCGACGCCGGGCAGTTCTACGCGACCTACCACGTCGTCCTCGCGATTCGCGATGGCCAGGCCTATGTGTTGGTCAATGCGTCGGACATGTCCGGCCGCACGCTCCAGCGTGAGCTGAAGAAACACTTCTCCACGGCTGTGATGTTCGATGGCGGCCGGCAGCTCTTCTACGACGACGGCGGGCTCAACCCGGGGCTGCCTCGAAAAGACAGCCCGACGGGCTTCGGCGTGGTGCCGGTGGCAGGCGCTGGCGGGCTGCCGGGGGCTACGGTGCGGCTGGGTCCTGTGCGGCCTGGTGCGAATCCGGCACCTCGTCGCGCCCCATCCCCATGAAGTGGGCGCCCGGCCAAGCGCTTGGATGCAGGGCGGTCCCACCTGAACGTGGCGGCCGGCCCCACAACTGGAGCGCGATGGGCTGAAGGGCGAAGATGTCCAGATGCGGCGTCAATCGGGCTACCATGACGCCGGTGCATGAAGGAGATCGGCGATTGGCGATCCGGGATACGAGATTCGTTCTCTGCCTCGCGGCGGTTGGGCTGCTGCTGGCCTGTGTCGGTCCGGGGGGGGCCGAGCTCTCGGCGGCGCGGGCCGCAAGCGCGAAGGGCGATCTGGTCGCCGCTCATCGCTACTACGAAGCGGCATTGGTGCTGGCTCCGGGGAATGCGGCAGCGACGAAGGAGATCGCCGGTGTCCGGGCTCAGCTCGTCGACCGTGCGATTGCCGATGCGCGGGCCGCGGCCGGGGCCACGCAAGGTGCGCCCGGGCTGCGCACCGCGTTGCAGGGCATCGAGGCCGCACGGCTCTACGATCCGACGGGCCGCGGGCTCGCCGCGATTCGCCAGGAACTCGGCGATCGGCTGGCGGCGATCGATGGGGAGAATGCTGCCCGCGCAAAGCAGGTTCGGACCGCGATCGCTTCGGGCCGCCTGAGCCTGGCGGGCGAGCAGCTGGCGGCCATTCGTGCGGCCGATCCCGACTACAGGGAGCTGCCGGCACTGGAGTCGGAGTTCAATGCGTTCCGCAGTGCAGATCTGGCACAGCAGGTCGAGCATGCACTCGTCGCAGGCGACATCCCCCAGGCTCGCGCCGCCATTGCGCAGCTGGCGGAACTCGACCCGAGCCGTGCCGCATCCTTGCGGCCCGATCTCGAGAAGATGGAGGCGGCCTGGCTCCGAGAGCATTCGCAGAGCGACATGGCCGCGGGTCGCTTCTATACCGCCTATCTCCGCGTGCTCGAGAGCGCGGGCGGCAAGAGGCATGATGCACTGCTCGACGAGCTACGCACCAAGGGCGCCGAGTTCTACCTCGGTCAGGCGCGCAGCCGGATGCAGCGGGGCGAGACGGCCCGCGCCTATCTGGAAGGTGTGAAAGGCCTCGAGCTGGCACCGAATCACGGGCAGCTCTTCGAGGTGCATCGCGATGCGCGGGATGCCGAGCTCGCGAAGATCCAGACCTACGTGGCCATCCCCACCTTTGCGACGCCCCGCAGCCGCCCGGACCTGGGCGCCCAGTTCTCGGACGCGCTGATCAGCCACCTGTTTCGCGTGCTGCCGTATGGCATCAACATCGTCGAACGCGAAAAGATCGATCTGCTGATCTCCGAGAAAGACCAGGGCTTTGCCGAGCTGGGGCAGATCCTGAACGTGGACCTGATCATCTCGGGAAATGTCTCGCTGATGGAGATCGACCGGCAGGAATCGGAGCGGGAAGGTGTGGCGCGGATCCAGGTGGGCAACCGCCAGGAGGCGAACCCCGCCTACGAGGTGGCGGTGCGCGCGATCTCCCAGAATCCCCAGGCGAAGTTCGACCCCGACAAACTTCCCCCGCCGACTTTGAGTACGCCGATGTACGAGACCATTCGCTACCGCGCGGGTACGGTCACGATCAAGGGCTTTGCCACGGTCGCGGCTCGCATATTCAATACCGGAAAGGCCTCCATCGAGTACGCACAGGAATTCAATGCGCGTTTCACCGTGGCCGACGATTTCCAGGACGCGGTCGATGGCACCGAGATCGAGGGTGATGCGCTCGAGCTCCCTTCGGAGACCGAGATCGTCGAATCCCTTCGTAATCAGCTCGTAGAGCAGGTGGCGAAGGTGATCGAGGCGCAGTTCGCGGAGCAGCAGAAGATGTTCCTCGACAAGGCTCGCTACCGGATCGCGCGGCGCGAGCTCGATCTGGCCGTGAAACCCCTGGCCCGGGGCTTCCTCTACTGCGTACAGGCAAAGATCAATCCGGCTGATCAGCACTTCGTCGTGTTACGCGACCTGGCGGTGAAGCAGACCGAGCGCGGCTTCCTGCCGCGGTTGGAGCTGCAGGGGCCTCTGGACTCGACGGGGTCCAGCCAACCGGACGAATCGGACGAACCGGTCGAATCGGCCGAACCGACCGAGGAGGAGGGCGTATGAGAAGCTCCCACGTCTGGGCGGCGATCGCGCTGCTCGCGCTCGTGGTTGGCAGTGCAGGTTGCTCCGGATGCAACGGCCGGCCGACCGGGCTCTACACGATCGATCCCGACCCCAAGGAAGGAGTTCCGCCGCAATACGTCGAGCGCCTGCTGGCCCAGGATCCGGCAGCGGCAGCGGCCTTCTTCTTCGTCAATCACCGTCACGGTTTCCTGCCGTCGGGGCAGATCGAGGTTTCGGTGAACCTGGAGAGCCGGATCGTGAACGACGAATACTGGCTCGAGTGGAAGGCCGTCTTCTACGACGCCGATCGCTTTCCGGTCGAGGAAACCGAGTGGCACCCCTTCCGCGTGGGCCCGTCCGTCGTGCATACAATCGAAGCGAGTAGCACGTCCCCCGTTGCGAAGGACTACACGCTATTCGTCCGGAGCCTCCGATGAAGGTGCGGCTCTTCGCCATCCTGTTGCTCGGCGCGCTGCCGATCTGGGCGTGTTCCAGCTGTGAGAAGAAGGCGCCCCATCCGATGCGTGACGCGTTGGGCCAGCTGCCCGAGGACGGTCAGCTCTCGAAAGAGGTCGCCGAAGATGCAGCCGCTACCCACGACGGCTCGTTTCTCGGCCCTGGGGGTGCTCGGCCCGGCACGCCCGGCGCGGCTTCAGCAAACGGCGTCATCGTCGGCCCGCTGCGTGCCGAGGAGGTGCCGCCGCATCTGGATCCGGCCACTGGCGACGCTGGCCTGGCGCTGCGCGGAGTGATAGGCCAACGCATCGCTTCCGTCGGCGCGCTGAGCTTGCACGACGCACCGGAGGAGCGGCTCGTCGATGACTCGCCGCGCCCGGACCTGGCACGCAAGGGCGTCCGCTTCGTCGTGAAGGGCACGCTGAAATTCTCGAAGGAGCAGGGCGAGGTGCTGGTGTTGCTGCGGGCGGTCGAGACACGGAGTGGAAAGATCGTGGAGTTCACTTCCGCGCGGGGCACCGAGGCCGACGCGGTAGCCCGCGACGCCGCCGACCGGTTGGCGGAGAAGCTGGCTGCAAGGATCGGGGGAGGTGCATCGTGAAGCACTGGATCTGGGCATGTATGTTAGGTGCTGTGGGTTGCGGGATGATCGCCTGCTCGAGCCCCGGCCGGGTGGCGCTGCCAGCGCAACAGACCCAGCGACGCGCGATCGAGGCGCTGCCGCCGGACATCTACGCCGATACGGTGACCGTCCAGGATTTCCGCCGGGTGTGTGACGCACTGGCCAGGGATCTGATCACCCAACCCTTCATCACCCGTTCCGGCAAGCCGCCTGTGATCACGATTCGCAAGCTCGCCAACAAGACCTCGTTGATGATCGATGAACAGATCTTCCAGGAGACGATCCGCGTCCAGTTGATGGAGCATGCCCGAGGGGCGGTCCTGTTCCGGGACGATCAGTCGTATCGCGACATCGTCCAGGAACGGCTGCGCCAGAGTTCGAACGAGATCGAGGTGACGCTCACGGATTCGGTCGTCAGCAAGAGCACGAACCAACGAGGCCGCGATCTCGAGTTCGATCGCGGGAGCCTCTCCGGCCAGGGCCAACACGCCTCGGATTCCGCGCTCCAGGATGCCGAGCAGGAGCTCGAACTCGAGCAAAGCGCGAGCGTCAGCGGGAAGGTGGCCCAGGCGGACTACTTCCTGCGCGGGCTGATCTACCAGCTACGCGAGCCCGATGCCCAGTCTCCAGATGGTGGAATGAGCTACTTCCAGTATCAGTTCCGGGTGGTGGACGCGCGCAGCGGCATCATCATGTGGGAGAAGATGCTCGATACCAAGCTGGCCGGAACCTACGCGCCGGTGAAGGCGGCTCCGGCCGGTAGCGGCGGACAGGCGGGTGGGGCGCCCAACCTCTTCAATGGCTGCGTTCTTGCGCAAGGATCTGCGGCGCAGGGATCCAGCGCTCAGGGGTCCGCCGCCCAGGGATCCAACACACAGGGGTCCGCCGCGGCGGCTGGCAGCTGCCCGCCGGGCTTCGTGCCTGGTAACACCACACCGCAATCCACCCAGTCGACACCTTGATGGGGTGCAGGACGCTCCTGTGGCTGGTCGTATGGGCCGGCCTCCCCTCCGCCGTCGTGGCCCAGACGACCCTGTTCCCCGGGCAGACCGGAAACCAGATCGAGGTCACGATCGGAAACGACGTCGGCACGACCACGCTGACGGGTGTGCGCATCCTCGTTCCCGACGCACCCCGCTACATCACGATCGACAGCATCACGCCGAACGGTGTGATCCTCGAGCCCGGTCGAAGCGAGACGTTCACGATCGTGTTTTCGGTGGATGCCGCAGCGCCAGCCGGCTCGGCGGAAACGATTGCGCTGCGTCTCCAGGCCGATCAGGCCGTGAGCTTCGACATTCCGGTTCCCACGTTCGACGTCGCCATCGGCGCCGCTTCGCCGGATGCTTCGGGTGCTGACCTGACCGCTCGGGTGGAACGGCTGGAGGCGCTTCGCGCACAGCTGGATTCGGCTGCCGACGGAGTTCGGAGTGCTGCAACCGAGGCTTCGCTCGCACGCGGGCGTGTCGACGACGCAGCCGCCGACCTCGCGGGTACGACCTTCGACCGTGCAGCCGCGCAGGCCGACTGCGCGAGTGCCGTGGGCCGCTCCACCCGGCTGACGGCTGCGGCCACCCGGATGGAGCGTACGGAAGGCCTGGTCGATACCGCCGTGCGCGGCGCCGAGGCAATCGCCGCCAGCTGCAGCTCCGCGGACTCCGCAGCCCGCATCGACGAGCTACTCGACAACGCCCACTCGCTGACGGTCGAGATGGGCCTCGAACTCGAGAGCATGCGCTCGGATGCGAAGGGTCTGGGCGAGGACCACCCCGAACGCGCCCGGATCGAGTTGTTGATCGATGTCGCGCGGCGCGCAGCCACCGAGGCCCAGGCCGCGTCCGGGCGTGGCGAGCCCTTGTTGACCACCGCGTCCGAGTTGCTCCAATCGCTTCAGGCCGAGAAGGCGCTGTTCGATGCCGCTGCCACCCAGGCCCAGGCGCTGCCCGAGACCCCGGCTCTGGTCGCACGTGCCAACGCTGCCACTGCGGGCCTGCCGGATCCCTCCGCAGAGTTCCTTGCCGGTCAGCAGGCAGCTGCCCAAGCGCAGGCTCGTCTGGCCGAAGCCGAGACCGCAGCCCAGGCGTTGCTGGACGCCCTCGTCTGTGACGTGGGCAAAGATGCCGCGGCACTTCTGGCTCGGGCGGAGAACGCGCACACCGGCGCGTTGATCCACCTCGGTGCGTCGGACCCGTTGCGAACTCGAGCGGCCGAATGCCTGGCCGCGAATCCCCCGCCGGCCCCGCCTGCTCCGCCGAAGACACCGCTTCTGGCCATTACCAACTTCGTCGTATCCGGTGCGTCGGGTGGAGCCCCGGTGGAAGGCAACGCAGTCGTCGCATCGATCGATTTCGATGCTGCGTTCGACGGGATGGTCGCGATCACCTGCAGGCGTGGTCACGATGGTCACGACGGCGGAGGGATCCAGCTTCTCGGCGTGAAGCCGGGCTCGAACCACGTCGATTGCCTGTTCCCGGAGATGCCACTCAAGGGCCATCCGTTCGGCGATTCCATCCTGGTGACGATCAGTGATGGCGACCAGGCCAACGATTCCCGCACCGCGCGCTTCAGCTGGCAGAAGGGCGATGCGTTCGTGGCGATCAGCGTGGTCGATTCCGGCAGCGGCAAGCACGGCCCGAAGTTCCGTGTGGGCAGCCAGCTGATGATCACCACGCAGTGGGGCCTCAACGATTTTGGTACCGGCAATCGCACGATCCGATACCTGGCGAATGGCACGCCGTTCGCCGAAGAAGGGGTTTCCGGCAAGGCGGGTGCGACGTTCAGCCATACGGCGAATCTCTCCGTGACGCGGAAGCTCCGCGGAAAGCTCGAGATCCGCGCGCAGCTCTTCCATCCCGATGGAAGCAAGCGTGAGGGCAGCGAGGTGGTACGCACAGTGGACGTACGCGATCAGATCATCGCGGTTTCCGTCACCACCGGGCAGGGCAACCCGGTCAATCGCGTGCCCCAGAGCACCCAGGTCTTCGTTCCCGTGGTGGTCGAGTTGGGCGAAGATCTGGAGGGCTCGCGGACCCTCGAGCTTTCGAACAACAAGGGTGCGTTGCTAGGCCGTCAGTCGTTCAGTTCGAAGGGCGGAGAAACGGTGAACCGCGCATTCATGGTGGATACCAGCGGACTAAGCCCCGGACGCTACGCGCTCTCGATCCGGCTGACGGATCCGAACGGCAAACGCGATCGGAAGGTTCGCGAGTTCCACATCCAGGAGCCGCCGCTGATGCCGGCCCCACGCAATACCGGCGGGCTCGACGATCGGGTCTGCACCGGCGATGCGATCCAGGTATCGCTGCGGGATCACGGCGCCGCGGACGGGGATATCGTCTCGCTGGGTGTCGGAGGCCAGATCGCGGTCACGGGCCGTAATTTGAACGACGGCTGCCATCCGAACGACTGTTTCGTGCATTCCTTCAACCTGAAGCCAGGGGAGCGAACGACGATCTCGGTCTACGCCCATAACACAGGAACGAGCGGTCCGAATACCGCAGAGCTGATCACGATGGGTGGATGCACCCCGGATCGTCAACCGTGGAGGCTCGACACCGGCGAATCCGGCGCGATCTGGGTCAGCCGTCCATAGGCTCCGTCGGCCGGGCTCCTGGCCTATTCTATCCGGGATGAAACGATCCCTTCGCTGCAAACTCCACTGGATGCTGATAGGCCCCCTGCTGCTCGTCGGGAGCCCCGCGCTCGCGGAAGGGGAGCTCGACACGCTTGCCGGCTGCGTCCGTGCCAATTTCCCGAAGCAGAGCAGCATCCAGGAAGTGACACTTCGTACCGAAGACCGCGGTGGCTCTTTTCGGGAGCTCACGGCAAAGATCTGGTGGCAGCGGTTCAAGCCGAAACGGTCG
>JAAELW010000434.1 GCA_024226235.1 bacterium | reverse complement strand
GGATGTACCCCATGCGGTGGTCGAGATGGGTCTTGAAGAAGGACGTGGCGTAGAGCTTGGCGATCCGCTGCGCCTCTTCGATGGGGATCAATTCCGGCGCGCAGCCCTGCTCCACGTTTCCGAGCAGGATCTCGAGGATCGGAGGCGGGAGCCGACGAACTCTATGCCGAGGCCACAAACCCCGCACCTGATGCGTGGCCCAGCAGCCTCGCGATGCACTCCCTCAGAGCTCTGGCCGCTCCGGTGCGGGTCAGTCGTCCTCGATGCCCGCAAGGAAGTCGACGCGGGTCTGCGCTTGCTCTGCCTCGAGTTCGACTCTGCGCCGGCGTTGGGCGAGGCGACTCTTCTCCGCGTCGTCATCTGCCAGCCCTGCGCTCGCCTGCTCGATCTCCTGCAGCTCCTCGGTCAGCTCGTTCACACGGGCCCGCAGCCGCTCCAGCTCTTCGACGCGTTCGGCCTTGTCGAAGACCATGTCTTCGGGCGACGCCTTGTCGCGAGGGGTTCCGCGGGGCGGGGTCGAGCGAGCGGTGTGTCGGCTCGGCACCACCGGCTCCTCGCTGAGCCGCTGATTCATGAACGTCGGTGACACGATCTCGATGCCGTTGCCGTGCAGCGTGTCGAGCACGCAGGCGCGCAGGCGCGAACGCGCACTCAGGATCTGTTTGATCTCCGAGAGGAATCCGGCGATCCGGTAGCTCACCGAGAAGTCTCCCAGGTCCACGATCTGGACGAACGGATCGCGCAGGCCTGCATCCGTTGCCGCCTGCTCCAAGAGCGGCACCACTCGCGAGTGAGGCACGTCGTAGCCGAGCGAGACCGTGGCCGACGCGATCGTTCCCGATGCGCGAAGCACCGTCACCGGCTGCGTGACGATCAGCAGATTGGGGAGAGTGGTGAGATCGCGATCCTCGGTCTGGACCTCGGTGTGGAATAGTCCGCGCTCGGTCACGCGTCCGAACTGTTCGCCGATGCGCACGAAGTCGCCCGGCCGGAAGTTGTTCAGCGCGCGCAACATGAGGCCCGCCATCGCGTTCGACACGAACGTGGTCGAGCTCAGGCCGATGACCGCCGTGAGGATCAGCCCAAAGAGGCTCAGCAGCTGCCCCCGCGTGGCTGTCTCGATCGGTAGTGCGAGAATGACGAACACTACGCCGATGCCCGTGAGAACGAGCATGGCGATCTGCCCGGCGAAGCGCTTTTCGCCATGAGGCTCGCGGTGGCGCGCGATCAGCAGGCGGTGGCCCACCGCCAGCACCCCGGACATCACGGCCAAAGTGGCGAGCAGCGGAATGAACGCTTCTAGCGAGACAGCGAGACTATCGATCCAGTCCAAACGGGCCTCCGAATCTGGTCCAGTCTACCTCGGCCGGCTTCGAAACCAGTGCTCACTCGATCAAGTCGGGATCGAACGCGCCGGGCCCTCGTCCGCGGAGCTGCTCCTTCAGGATCTTGCCAGCGGGGTTGCGCGGAAGCGGCTTCTCCATGAATTCGATGAACTCGGGCACCTTGAAGGCTGCCATCCGCGAGTGGACGTGAGCTTGCACATCGGCCTCGGTGAGCCCTGAGCCCGGAATGCGGACCACGACTGCCTTGACCCGTTCACCCAGCTCAGTGTCCGGTACCCCGATCACCGCGGCCTCATCGATATCGGGGTGGTCGGCCAGACAGGATTCGATCTCCACGCAATACACGTTTTCGCCACCGCGGATGATCATGTCCTTCGCGCGGTCGACCACGTGGAAGTCGCCGTCCGAATCCTGATAGGCGATGTCTCCCGTATGCAGCCAGCCATCCCGGATCGCCTCGGCGGTTGCATCGGGTCGGTTCCAGTAGCCGGGCGTCACGGTTGGACTCCGGAGTAGCAGCTCCCCCAGCTCGCCGTCTGCGACCTCTTCGCCGGCCTCGTTCACCAGCTTGGTATCGAAGAAGGGCATCGGATGCCCGACGCAGGTGGGCTTGTCCCTGAGCTCGCGATCGCCCGAAAGCATGATCACGCCGTGAGTCTCGGTCGTTCCGTAGCCGTTGCTGAGCGCGGGCTCGACTGGAAAGACCTCCCTGGCACGGTTCATGGTCTCCGGGGCCGTCGGTGCGCCGCCGAAGGAGATGCGGGAGAGGCTCGACAGATCGTACTCGTGGATCGTCGAGCAGTGCACGACACGATGCAGCATGGTCGGAATGGCGCTCCATCCCGTCACGCGCTCGCGCTGGATCAGACTGAGCACCTGTTCGGGATCGAACCTGCCTTCATTGAGCACGATCTTGGCCCCCGCCGCCATGGCCGTGCAGACCCCCGTGTGAATCCCCGCCACGTGGAAGAGCGGCGCCGTCATCAGGATGGTGGGCTGCCCGCCATCCGCGGGCAGAGGGCTGGGTTTGCCGAGCGCTGCAGAGAGCATCCCGTGCAAGAGAATGCCCATCACCTGGGTGACGGTCCCGCGGTGTGTCGTCACGCAGCCCTTGGGGCGGCCCGTCGTTCCGGACGTGTAGAGGATGACGAACCCATCGTCCTCGTGGATGTCGTCACTCGGAATCTGCTCGGATGACGAAATGACTTCGCGAAGGGAAACCGTGCCCGTCGGCGATTCCCCGGCGCCTGCAAAGAAGGTCTTCTCGAGCCCCTCGATCTCGCCCAGAAGCCCGGACACCCTGGGAAACAACCGGTCGTCGACGATCAGGAACCGGCAGCCCGAATCGCGCAGCGCGTAGTCGATCTCTTCCTTTGCCCACCATCCGTTCAGTGCCACGGTGATGCCACCGATCGAGCTGATCGCAAACACACTGACCACGAAATCGAGGCTGTTGTAGGCGAGGATCCCGATCCGATCTCCGCGCCGGAGCCCTTGCTCCCTGAATCGCGCTGCAGTCCCCCAGACGAGCTGGGCGAACTCGGCATAGCTCAAGCGCTGCCCACCCTGAACCAGGAATTCGACGTCGCCCCGTTTGCCCGCCCCTTCTACGAGCTCGCGAAGCGAACGGGGGCGAGAGGCGAAATTGCGGGTCGGAATTCCGCCCACTTCTTCAGTTCGCAATTCGAACGGTGCGCCAGCCGCGGTAAGGCTGTCGAGGGCATCCTGGTAGCTCACTTGCGATTGGTCCGGCATCAGATCAATTCACCTCCCTCGTCGGGTGACGCTCCGCGGAATTCGCGTGGTCTTTCGGACCACGGCCCGCGATCGTCGCCACCAGTTTCTCTGCATTCCGCGCTGCCAGCGCGTAGATCGACAGGCTCGGGTTCACGCCCAGGCTGGTGGGGAAGACGGATCCGTCGATCACCATCAGATTCTCCAATTGGTGGTGTCGACCATCCGGACGGACGACACCGCGGGTCGCGTCCCTTCCCATGCCACAGCCGCCGAGCGGATGCGTGGAATTCAGGAAGACGTTCGGGGCGCGGAGGGGTAGCGATGAAATCGCGGAGCGCGCTTCTGCCCAGCTTCGGTAACCCGCTGCATCGCTGGTCGCGGGCCGGACTTCCGTCGCCCCGGCCGCAAATTGGCACTCGGCCATCACCAGGTAGGAGCTTCGCACGCCGTCCCAGATGTAGTCGTTGATCGGATAGTCCAGTACCGCGCTGCCATCCGTTCGAAGTTCCACCTGGCCCCCGGGGCTCTCGGAGTGAAACCCGTCTCGGATTTGCGCCACCATGGTATGCCGATGCGGCAGGGCCCGGGCGAATGCCTCCAGATCATCGCCCATGCCCTTGAAGAAGTTCATGCTCGCCACGGGCTGGGCCCCGACAGCTTCCAGGTTGAAACCGGCTCGCCCAGCAACTCCATCGCGCCAGGTGAACTCATCCGAGTAGATCGACTGGGGAGCGCCGTAGAAGGGGTCGAGCCGGTCGGGCATCACGGCAAGCGAGTAGTTGTGCATCTGCAGGAACGTCCGCTTGCCCAGGAGCCGATGCGGGTCCGGCACTTCGGAGCGCATCAACAACCCCGGAGTGTTGATGGCTCCGGCCGCCACCACGACCCACGGAGCCTCGACACGGACACGATGACCGCTCGGATGAACACCTGTCTCGTCCAGCGTAATCGCATCGACGCCGGTGACCCGGTCCCCACTCCACTCGAGCCTCTCCACTCGGACACGGGTCGCCATCGCCGCCCCGTGGTCGAGAGCGGCGGGAACGGTCGTCACCAGCATGCTCTGCTTGCGATCCATCGGACAGCCGAGCCCGCAGTACCCGAGGTTCAAGCAGTTCAACACGTTGCGGGGGATCGCCCCGTACCGCCAACCCAGCTTCTCGGCGCCGTTCGCCATGGCCTGGTTGTTGAGGTTCGGAAACTCCCAGGGCCGGATGCTGAGCCGGGCTTCCATGCGTTCGAACCACGGTTCGAGGTCGGCGGACGTCATCCCCTCGAGGCCCAGCTGTTCGCGCCAGAAGCGAAGTGTCTGCTCGGGGGTCCGAAAGCAACTGGTCCAGTTCACGGTGGTGGACCCGCCCACGGTGCGCCCCTGCACGATGCCCATGGCCCCGTCCGAGGTGGGCCGCAAGCCACCGTCGTAGTAGAGCTTTGCGAAGGTCGAAAGCTCGCGCAGATCGAAGTCGCTGGAGGTTCGATGGGCACCCTCCTCCAGCAGCACGACCCTCAGGCCCGCCTGGCTGAGGATCTCCGCCGTCACGCCCCCGCCGGCCCCACTGCCGACGATGACCACATCGGCCTCGAGATGGAGGTCACGCTCGAGCGCAGCCCCCGAATAGATTTCGTGAGTGCTCACTCCGTCCCCCGGTTCTCGACCCGGCCGACCCGGGGATCTGGCTTCAAGAGCGGAGGCCCCGGATACCCGACGCTCTTCCACGCCACCGGTTGATCGAAGAAGCTCAGGACCACCAAGGACTGGAGGAGCGCGTAGACGCGTCGAAGCAAGAAGATGCGGCTTCCCTGGGCGGAACGGAGAAACGACTCCAGCGCCTCGGGAGAACAATCGGCCCAACGAGAGAAGCCACCCGTCAGCAGCACTCGCACCGGCCAGAGATCGAGGGTCTCGAAGAGGTCCTCGACCTCTCGCTGCAGCGGGGACGAAAGATGGGCCACGTACTCATCGAGGCTCGCCAGGCCCGTATCGAGTGCTCTTGCGCGCTCTGGACCTGTTTCGGGAAGCAAGCCTCCGAGCACGACCGGGCTGATGGCTCGCAGGATCTCCTTGCCGGCGGGTGACAGTCCGAACCCTACGCCTCCCGCGGTGCGGCCCGGGCCACATGCCACGAACCCACCCATCCAGACCGCAGTCGTTCCGAACAGACCCGCGCGAAGGAGCCCCCTGCGCGAGATGAACAGAAGCGACTCCCGCTCGTGACGACCGGGCGCACTCACTTGCGCTGGTCGAACCGCCGACCGAGCACGGTCGATGCGATGATGATCTTCTGGATCTGGAGTGTGCCGCCGGCCAGGGGCCAGCCTCGACTATCGCGCAGCATCCGCTCGATCGGGAACTCATTGCTGTACCCGTACGCACCCATCACTTCCATGGCCATATCGGTCACGGCCTTTGCCGTCTCGTTGGCAAAGACCTTGGCCATCGAGGTTTCCTTGACGGAGGGGATACCGCTCTGCGCACCGATGGCAGCCCGGTGGACCAGCAGACGTGCGGCATCCACCCGTGTCGCCATGTCCGCGAGCAGCATCTGGATGGCCTGTCGCTCGGCAATGGGCTTGCCGAAGGTTTCGCGCTCGAGCGCGTATTCGACCGCAACCTCCAATGCCCCTTGAGAAATGCCCAATGCCATCGTGGCGTTGCCGCAGCGCTCGATGTCGAAGCACTGCATCAGGGAGCCGAAACCGCCGGCGGGTACGATCACGTTGTCTTCGGGCACGACACATCCGTCCAGGATCAGCTCCGCGCTGGGAAACCCGCGCAGCCCCATGAACTGCTCCTGTTTCCCGAACGAAAGCCCGGGGGTTTCCTTCTCGACCATCACCGCACCAATGCCCTTGGCACCGCGTTGCGTTCCGAAACGGCAGTAGACCATGTAGGCCTCACTGTGGCCGCCACCCGTGCAGAACACCTTGCGTCCGTCGATGCGCCAACCCCCATCTACCGGAGTGGCTTGTGTGCGAAGATCGGTCAGCGCACTACCGGCCTCGGCCTCGGTCATCCCGATGCTGATCTGCATCTCGCCACGACAGACAGAGGGCAGATACCGCTGCTTCTGCGCCTCGTTCCCGAACAGATCGACGACTCGCACCGGACCTACATTGCTTTCGAAGACGGAGGCCGCGCATAGCGGCGAGATGCGCGCCAACTGCTCGATACAGAGGATCGCGGTGAGTAGATCCTGTCCTCCGCCTCCGTATTCCTCGGGCAGACACATGCCGATCAGGCCCATCTCGGCCATTTTCTGCTGAACCCACGGATCCGGCACTCGCTCTTCCCGGTCCCATTGTGCAGCCAGCGGTTTCAACTCGCGATCCGCGAAATCGCGCACGGTCTCGAGCAGAACCTGCTGCTCTTCGGTCGGTCGGAAATCCATCCGTCTCTCCCATCCAGGGTGTGAGGGTTTGGAGCGGAGCTCCCCTCGTTCTCAGCGCGCGGCTTGTCGCTTGGTGACAGCGGGCCCTGCCTCTCCGATGTCGGACTCCTTCGAACCGCGCCCCAAGGCCGCGATGGCGTCCATCACCTGATCGGCTGCATCAGGGTTCATCACGGCCACGGTCTCATCCACCAGGACGCGATAGAACTCCACCTCTCGCGCAAAGGCTCGCTCGCCCTTGCGACTGAGCCACAGGAGCGTTGCCCTGCGGTCACTCGGGTGAGGCTCTCGGCGAACGAAACCCTGCTCCTCCAACCGATCGACCAGACCGGTCATCGTGGACGGGGTCACGCCCAACCGCTGACCGATCGACGCCATCGAGCGGCCGCCTTCGACCCCGAGACATTGGATCACGAGACGTTGCCGGACGTTCAGGCCCAGGGTCGGGCGTTCGACGTGAGTGGCCGTGACCCGGTGGATCAGGCTCATCAGGGCCTCTCCGTGCATGTCGCTCGCCCGTATCCTTTGCCTTTGCTTCGCCATCTCTACCTGCCCGATTCCTCGGCTCTGCTGCCTGATATTTATCCCGGATTCAAACTTTACTGTTTTCAAATAGTTCGAAAACAGTACAATCCTATCCTGACTCGCCGAAAGGTCAAGCGCAGTCGTCCCGATCATCGAGGCGACGTGGGCGAAACCTGGATGAAGGAAGGGACCGATGAGCCGGACGATCATGTTGAATCCGATCAGCGGGCCGCCGCCGCCCGAAGCCCTGGGGGGCCGACTCGACTCCCTTCAGGGGGCCAGGATCGGACTGTTCAGCAACAACAAACCGAACGCCGACGTGCTCCTGGAGCAGGTGGGTGCCGGGCTCGAGCGGCGCTTCGGAGTCGAGATCCACCGCTTCACGAAAGAGGTGCCCTCTCTCGAAGCCGATCGCGATCTGATTCGCCGGTGTGGCGAGGCCTGCCATGCGGTCGTGCTGGCCGCCTACGATTGAGGCTCATGCACGTCGTGGAGTATCCACGACCAGATCGAGCTGGCTCGCGCTGGATGCGCTGCAGTCGGGATCGTCACGGAGGAGTTCGTGGACTTCGCGGAGAATCTGCTGAAGCAACGAAACGCCGGCGCGTTGCCGTTGGCCATCGTGGGGCACCCGGTGGGAGGGATTCCAAGCGCGGACGCCGCCAAACTGATCTCCGACTCCGTCATCGATGAGATCGTCCGGGCCCTCCAAAAGGAACCGGTGTCTCGATGAAATCGATCGCCGCACCGCCGCCGGAGCAACTCGAAATCGAGCTCGAGGGTGATGAGGAAGAAACCCAAGAGCTTCTGCATACCTGGGGTTTCACGGACGGACTGCCGGTGGTCATCCCGACGCGTGAGCGCGTGGACCGCCTGTGTGCGGGTGCGCAGCACTACCCGATGGAGAGCCTCGGGAACCTCGCACCCCGCGAGGGCACGGCAACCGTGCAGAAGGTTGCGATCAACGCGGTGATGGCGGGTTGTCTCCCCGAGCACATGCCGGTGCTGGAGGCCGCCATCGGCGCAATCCAGAAACCGGATTTCAACCTGATCGGGATGCAGACCACCACACATCCCTGTGCCTTGCTGTGCATCGTGCAGGGACCCTTGGCGCATGAGCTCGGAATGAATGCCGGGCCCGGCTGCATGGGGCCTGGGAACAGGGCGAACGCGAGCATCGGGCGAGCCCTCCGGCTCGTGCTCCAGAATATCGGCGGCGCAATCGCCGGAGAGACCGACAACGCCACCCAGGGAAGTCCGGCCAAATCAGGTTTCTGCTTCGCCGAGAACGAGTCCGCAAGCCCGTGGCCCCCCTTGCGAATGACACTCGGCTTCTCTCGCGAGGAATCCTGCGTGACGGTGGCGGCGGCCGAGGGCCCTCACAACGTGAACGACCACGGCTCCACCGAAGGCGAATCCATCCTGAATTCGATTGCCGAGACGATGGCCACGGTGGGCAGCAACAACCTCTATTCCGGAGGAGATCACTTCATCGTCTTCGGCCCCGAGCACGCAGCGGCGGTAGCGAAAGCGGGCTTCTCGCGTGAAGCCGTGCAGGCCTTCTTGTTCGAGAAGGCCCGGGTGTCGATCGACCGGATCAGCTCCGAGAAGCTCGAAGAGCTGACTTCGTGGGGCGGGTATGCCGACCAGCTCGATGGATGGAATGGCAGGATCCCCCTGGCGCGTGAAGCCGGGCTCCTGCGCGTGCTGGTCGCGGGGGGTGCCGGAAAGCACTCCTGCTGGATACCCACGTTCGCGGTGGGCTACGCGCAGAGCGAACGCATCGAGACGCAAGCGGAGATCTGTCGCATCTGATGTTCACTGCGGCCGGCGTGGTGGAACTCACAACCTGGAGCATCGGCAGTGGAGGAATCGGGAATCTGCCTGGTCACAGGAGCGGCTGGCTTCATCGGCTCGCACCTGGTCGACCACTTGATCGAGAGCGGCGCCCGTGTGCGCGCGAGCGCGCCGGCCTGGGAAGACCTCACTGACCTGCGCCAACGCGAAGCCAGGGGTGAGATCGAACTCGTGACTGCGGACGTCACGCGCCCCGAGACCCTTCCGGCCCTGTTCGAAGGCAACGTGGATCGGATCTTCCATCTAGGCGCGATCTGCAACCTCTCGACACCCTATTCCGCCTTGAAAGCCGTGAACGTCGATGGCGTCGGAACGATGAGCGCGCTCGCTCTTTCTACGGGCGTTCGATGTTTCGTGTACATGGGATCCACGAGCGTCTACGCATCAAAGGGCGGCGCCGCGCTCGAGGAAGACACGGAACGGGTGCCCACCAACTCCTATGGACGCAGCAAACGGGATGCCGAGGATCTGCTCCAGGCACGATCACGGGAGGGGCTCGGGGTGATCATCCTTCGGCCGTGCACGGTCTACGGCCCGGGCTGCACCGACGGAGCCGGCAAGGTGTTCTCGCGCCAGAGCTCGATTGCTGCGATCCCCGGAAACGGCCGACAGCGGCTTTCCAATGTCCGGGTGGAGGACGTCGCCGCCGCAGCCGTCTACCTGGCACAACGTGAGGAAGCGCTCGGCCAGGCCTTCAACATCGCCGACGATAGCCACCCGAGCCTCGAAGAAGCCCTGACCCTCGCAGCCGAAGCATTTGGAGGGAAGCGGCCAAGCCTCCACCTGCCGATCGCCCTGCTCGAAATCTTCGCGCGCGTGCAGGGGTTCAGTGCGCGCTTGCAAGGCCGCATCCCGGACCTCGAACTTGACGCGCTGGCCTACCTGCGGAACGACTACCTGGTAGAGAACCGAAAGTTGAAGGCGTCGGGATATCGCCTCCGCTACCCGGATTTCGCAGAGTCGATTCGCGAGCTGGGGCGTGGACAGACACAATGATGCAGGAGGGGAGCCATCCATGCAGGTAGTCGTGATCTCAGGACTCGCACAGGGAATGGGAAGAGAGGTCGCCATCCGACTGGCCCGAGAGGGTGTCGCCATCGCGGGGTTCGACCTGGATGCAGAGGGGATCGAATCGCTGCGCAAGGAAATCACCGGGTTTGGGGGCAACCCCGTGCTCGCCAGGATCGACGTCTGCGATCGGGCCAGGATCCTTGAATTCAAAGACGAGGTACTCGACACCTTCGGCCACGTGGACGTCGTGGTATCCAACGTCGGCATCGGGTTCTTTGGCCCCTTCGAGGAAGTCGACCTGGAGCGGGCGAGCCGCTGCTTCGAAACGAATGTGCTGGGCACAGCCGCGCTCCTGCAGGCATTCATCCCCAGCATGAGGGAGCGACGCTCGGGCAAGCTCGTCGCTGTGTCCTCCCTGGTGGGGCAGATCCCCTTCCCGTTCGAATCCATCTACTCGGCGAGCAAGTTCGCAATGGAAGGGCTCGTCCTTTCCCTGCGCTACGAGGTAGAACCCTTCGGCATCCAGGTGGCACTGATTCAACCCGCCCAGGTTTCGACGGGCTTCGCCGCGAAGGTCCACGTCCTGCCCGCCGAGGGCTCTCCCTACCGGGATCGCGTACGGCGCTTCATCGAACGGGATGAACAACTCATCAAGACCGCTCCCGACCCGGCCACTGCAGCACTGAAGATCATCAGCGTGATCCAATCGCCCAGCCCGAAGCTCCACAACGCCATCGACACGAAGAGTCGGCTCTTCCTGGCCTTGAACCGCTTCCTGCCGGCCCGTTGGCGGGATTCACTCCTGCTTGGACAAATGGACATCCGCTGAAACGGCAGTGAAGCGCTGCGCCGTGCTCAGGTGAGTCGGACTCCCTGTTTTGCCAGCGCGTCCTGCACGCGGGTGATGTCCACTTCACGGGGCGGTATTCCCTGCTCGAGCGAGATGGCCGAGGCCACGCCCGCACCCTGGCCGGTGACCGTGCAGCACATCATTTGACGGGTCGCGGCGTGGGAGACCTTGTCACCAGCCACGCAGCGGCCGGCGACCAGGAGGTTCTCGACGTTCTGGGGAACCGTGATCCGGAACGGCACCTGGAAGTAGCGCCCCGTCGAGGGCAGGACCGCAATTCCATTGCCGTCGAGGAACTCCGGGAAGATGCCGATCGAGTCGTCGAACTCCGCCTGGTTCAGGACGTCGTGCTCCGTGAGATCGTAGTCGCCGACGATCTTGCGCGACTCGCGGCAGCCGAGCGAAGCACCAATGGTCCGGAGGCGTGCAGATTCGAATCCGGGCGCGTACTTTTTGAGCGCGGCCACCGCCCACATCACGCGCTGACGGCCTTCGATTTCCCCGCGCGTCAGGTCCCATACATCGGTCGAGTCGATACCCGCCATGTGGATGGCGTTCATGTTCGGGATCTCACCCGCATCGGTGAAACTTCCCCAGTAGCTCTCCATGCGCACGTCCTCGGGGATCTCACCGGCTTGTTTGGCCTTGTCGAAGGGCTCGCGGAGGTAGGTGCTGAACTCGGCCGCTTCCTTCTCGCCGGAGGCGTCGCCCCAGTCGGCAATGGTGCTCGGGTTCTTCAGCATATGGGTGATGAATTTCCCGAGGTCGATGCCACTGCAGCCGAAGTTGACCGTGACGCCTTCGAGATCCTCCTTCGGGTCGATCCGAAAAGGGGCGCCAGCGCGAGCAGCCACATCAGCATCACCGGTGGCATCGATCACGCGTTTCGCAAGGATCGCCTGGCGCCCTGACTTGCTCTCGGTGATGACGCCCGTGATCGCACCGTCCTGCTGGAGAACGTCCACGATCTGGGTGTGCAACAAAGGCACGATGCCCGCCTCCTGGATCAACTGGTCGGCAATGAACTTGAAGACCTCGGTATCGAGCACCTGGTAGTGGTTCACCTCGAGGCTGGCGTTCATGGCCTTCGCGCGCTGCTCGAACTCGACCCCGATGCCACCGGCATCGACCGTCTGATCCGTAGTCCGGTACCAGGCGATGGTGCCGACCATGGATTGGGCGATGACACCACCGAAGCAGCCATAGCGCTCGACCAACATCACCCGACCGCCCTGGCGCGCGGCGCCGAGCGCGGCTGCGAGCCCGGCCGGACCGCCTCCCACCACCAGGATATCCGTCTCGGTCAGGATCGGGGTCTGTCTGGCCGACTCTTCGATGGTTGCCATGATGCTCCTCCCTCGTTCGTGCGAGATGATGGTGCGGATCGCCCGCTGCGTCGAGCGGGGCTTCGCGTGGCGATCCCAATCTGGTTACCCTGAGCCCTGCCACCCCCGAGGCCCCCGCCTCGACAGGAGAGACCATGATCCTGCTCGACCCGAAGAACCTCGATCGTGCCTATCCCGACGAGCGCAGCTCCGAGATCATGCGCAAGACCGTCGATTTTTTCGAGTCCAAGGGAAAGCAGAAGCTCCTGGAAGATTTCTACGACCGGCCCTGGTATGCGGACTTCCTCGAATTCGTCCGCAAGGAACGCATCTTCGCCTCCATGTGCACGCCGGCCGGCGAAGGCGCGGCCGACGTGCGTTGGGATACCTGGCGCAACTGTGAGTTCGCCGAGATCCTGGGCTTCTACGGGCTCCAGTACTGGTACACCTGGCAGGTCTCGGTGCTCGGCCTCGGCCCGATCTGGATGACCGAGAACGAGGCGCTCCGGCAACGCGCGGCGAAGGCGCTCGAAGATGGCGGCATCTTCGCCTTCGGTCTCTCCGAGAAGACCCACGGTGCCGACATCTACTCGACCGACATGGTGCTCACACGCGACGGCGACGGCTGGCTCGCGAACGGGCGCAAGTACTACATCGGCAATGGGAACGAGGCCGCGATGGTCTCCACCTTCGGACGCTTCGAAGAGGACGACGAGTACGTGTTCTTCGCCGCTGATTCGAAGCATCCGAACTACCACCTCGTACAGAACGTCGTTGCGAGCCAAAACTACGTATCCGAGTTCGAGTTGCGCGATTACCCGGTGCGGGAGGAAGACATCCTCCACCGCGGCCGCGGTGCCTGGGACGCTGCGCTGAACACGGTGAACGTCGGCAAATACAACCTCGGCTGGGCCTCGATCGGTATTGCCACCCATGCCCTCTACGAAGCGATCGCCCACGCCAACAACCGCGTGCTCTACGGGATGCGCGTGACCGAGATGTCCCACGTGCGCCGCATGTTCGTCGAAGGCCACGCTCGGCTCGTCGCGATGAAGCTCTTCGCGCTGCGCGCGGCCGACTACATGCGGGCCGCCTCGTCCGACGATCGCCGCTATCTGCTCTACAACCCGATGGTGAAGATGAAGACCACCACCCAGGGCGAGGCCGTAATCGACCTCCTCTGGGATGCGATCGCCGCAAAGGGCTTCGAGAAGGATACGTACTTCGGCCAAGCTGCGATCGACATCCGTGCGCTGCCGAAGCTCGAGGGCACGGTCCACGTGAACATCGCGCTGATCTCGAAATTCATGCCCAACTACTTCTTCAACCCGGCCGAGTACCCGGAGATCCCGCGACAGGACCACGACCGCAATGACGACTTCCTGTTCAACCAGGGGAGCACGCGCGGGCTCGGGCAGATCCAGTTCCACGACTACCGGAAAGCCTTCGAGGGTGTCGATCTTCCGAACGTGCGGATCTTCGCCGAGCAGACCGAAGCCTTCCGGCAGATGCTCCAGGAGGCGCCCCCGGGGCCTGACCAGATGAAGGACGTGGATTTCCTGATGGCGGGCGGCGAGATCTTCGCGCTCGTCGTCTACGCCCAGCTGATCCTCGAAAACGCACGCATCTATGAGATCGACGACGACCAGCTCGACCAGATCTTCGAGTTCATGGTGCGCGACGTCGCGGAGCACGCCCTCCAGCTATTCGGCCAGCCGAGCAGCAACGATGCGCAGATGACTCGCTGTCGCGAGATGATGCGCAAGCCCGAGCACGACCCGGACCGCTACGCGCGTGTCTGGGAAGGGCACGTCGAGCCGCTGGACGGCGCCTACTCCATGAACGCTTGAGATCGGGCGGACCCTCTGATCTTCGCTCCGGGCCCGGCGGAATAATGCCTAGACTCGCCGCCATGCATCAGGAAAGAGCCGGATGGCGCTCTCGCGCCGAACAATGGTTCGAGGCTCCGGGGCGAAAGCTCCCGGGTGGCCGTTGGCTGCGCACGAGCCTGCGCACGCTCCATCTGATCGCGGTCGGCGCGCTCTACGGTGGCCACATGTACGGTGTCGAAGCCGAAAGGCTCGTCCCGGCTCTGGCAGCCGTGCTCGCCAGCGGCGGAGCAATCGTACTGTTCGAAGTCTGGCAAGAGCGCATCTGGTGGATCCAGGTGCGCGGCATCGCCACGTTCTTGAAGCTGGGGCTCGTGGCTAGCGTCAGCATCGCCTGGGATCTCAGGATCGTGTTGTTGACCCTCGCGCTGGTGATCGGCAGCGTGAGTTCTCACATGCCGGGGCGCTGGCGATACCTTTCCCTGTTGCACGGGCGGGTCGTCGGCTCCACCGAGAAAGGCTGAGGCCAAAGGGCCAGGAGATTCCGCCCGATGAGCCCAGCGCGGGGGCTGCTGCTGCATCCCACCGGGTAGGAAATCCTCATGCGGCCGTACGATACGGGCTGCGAGGCGTCACACAGCGCCTACACTATCCGGCAATGTCCAACGAGAAGACCCGCGATGCCGAGGCCCTGCCGCCTCACAAGACGCTGACGACCTACTACGACTCGGACCCCGAGCGGAGCGCCTACGTCCACGATCTGTTCAAGCGGACGGCACCCCACTACAACACGATCGAGCGGATCTTTGGCAACGGTGGCCTGGCCTACCGCCGCCATTCGCTTCGTTTCAACGGCCTGCGGCCGGGCATGAAGGTGCTCGACGTCGCGATCGGCACCGCTGCGGTCTCGCGGGGCGCGGTAAAACTGGTCGGCCCGACGGGGCGGGTCTACGGCGTGGACCCCAACGAGGGCATGCTGGCCGAGGCTCGGAAGAACTTCTCGGGCCCGCTCACCCGAGGCGTCGCCCAGGCCCTGCCCTTCAAGAGCAATACCTTCGATTTCGTGACGATGGGGATCGCGCTGCGCCACGTCTCGGACCTGAAGGCGACCTTCTCCGAATACCACCGCGTGCTCAAGCCCGGCGGAAAGGTGTGGCTGCTCGAAGGCCACGTGGCCAAGAGCCGGATCGGCCACGCGCTGACCCGCTTCGTCTGGAAGACCGCCATCCCGGGCCTCACGCTTCTGTTCACCCGCGACCGCGATGCCAAGCTACTGATGGACTACTACTGGGACACGGTCGAGCAATGCGTCCCCGAGGAAGAGATCGTCACGGCGATGGCGAGTGCCGGCTTCGAGCACGCTCGCGTCCGCGTGACGATGCCCGGAGCCTTCTGCGAGTACAAAGGTCAGAAGGCGGCCTGACCAGAGAGGTCGATGACCATCAGCTGGGCGTGGTGCCTCCCGCCTTCGGGCGAGCGCATCCCCGGAATCACCACGGGCTCACCGTGGAGGCGGAAGCCGATCGCTTCGAAGAAGCGGATTGCGGCATGGTTCTCCCCGATCGTACCGAGGTGACAGCCCGGGGAGCCTTGATCTCGGAGCTGGCTGAACCATGCCTCCATCAGACGCTTCCCCGCGCCGCGACCGCGTCCTGGCGGAAGCAGGTCGATATGCAGGTGAGAGGGCCATCGCGGATCGTCGAGCTCGTCGGCAGGCAACCCGTCCCGAAGGACATCTCCAAAGGAACGCCAGAAGAAGCCGGCCGTGCCTGGCCGGAGCGGAAGGGCGTACCGAAGCATGGCCCGCAGGATCGCCTTCTGATCGCCGGGCGCCCGATGAGTATCGATGCAGCCTGCCAGGTAGCCCAGGACTTGTCCCGCCTCCTCGACCACCCACATCGAGCCTGGCTCTTCGTCGGTGTAGTAGCCGGACCAGATGTCCGCAAAGCTGTCGCGGTGCCGCCAATAGAAGCTCGGCGGCTCCCCCATGTAGCCGGTCTCATAGGTAACCCGGCGAACCCCTTCTCGGTCTGAAGGCCGATACGGTCGGACGATGAGATCGGTGATGGCGTGCCCCGTCCTTTCGCCCCTACGATACCAGCCAGACCGGAGGAGAAGAATGCGGCGTCGATCTCTGCTGTGGATGGCCTGGGCCATCCTGCTCGCCACTGCGGCAGCGGGGGAGGGTGGCGAGAGCACCCTGCCGCCGACGCCCTGGAACCCAGTGACTAGTCCGAATGTGCTCTTGGACGGAGGGCCTGTGCCCCGCATCGATGGCACGCTCGTCCACGCCCCCCGCCCACCGACCAAACAGCGGACCGGCACCCCGCGACGCCAGGCACCCCATGGAACCAGCCAGCGCTACGCGGAGGGAAGCGAAGTCACGCGTACCGGCCCGTCGGGTAGCCCTCTCGAAGGTCTGGCAGCGGCACCCGAGATGATCCTGGGAGGCCTGTGCACCGTACTCCGGCAGGCGGCCATGGTACCGATCCGCTCGTCCCGCGATCAGTTCCCGAAAGACCTCCCGATCCGGTTGCGCATCAAAGCAATCGTCGCCGACTCACCGATCGCGGGCACGGCGAGCGGATGCCCCGCACGTGTCGAGGTGCTCGCCTCGGAGAGCGGCTGGGCCGGGTCGCCTGAGATGAAAATCCAAGGCGATACCCGGGAGTTCTGGTGGAACACGACCGGGTTGGGCCCGGAGATCGACTACAAGGCCAACG
The DNA here is from genome assembly GCA_024226235.1 of bacterium. Classification (GTDB taxonomy): domain Bacteria; phylum Myxococcota_A; class UBA9160; order UBA9160; family UBA6930. Next base: position 11,807 of record JAAELW010000434.1, on the reverse strand, counting down.
CGTGGATTCGATTTCTGACCAAGGGCCCGATCGTGTTGGGCGGACAGTGCAACACGACCACAGTATCGGCCCAGGCCGTCATATCCATTGCCGGGCGTCATGGCCGCTCCTCGACCAGGATCCCCCTCACGCCGCTCGAACTCTCCGGGCCGGCCGCTGCACCGGGCGAAATCATCGCTCCGGCCTCGATCATCGAGTGGGAGGTAAGCAACCCCTCAGTGCTCGAGCATGTGAAGCACACGGGGCCGGTGATGAGTGCGGCCGGGCCCAATCTCAAGTCCACTGCCCTCTTCCGGGCAGTCGGGCCCGGTACGGCCTATGTCGTCGCCAAAGTGCAGCGCGTCGACCCGTCCGTGCTCGACGGATTGACCGACGATCCAGTGCGCCGGGCCGAACTTGCCAGAGAACTGAAGCTGGCCAGCACTGCAACCCTGAGGGTCAATGTGGGCGGCGACCGTGAGCCCCTTCACGTCGAAGCCACGACCACATCGGGAGCTCCGACACCGATCCGGGTGTTCGGTCTCGAGCCCGGAACCTGCATCCAGAGGGAGCTCAGCGATGCGCCCGGACTCGTGCTCACCTTGTTGGACGGCGAGGGGGAGATTGCGAATGGGGTCTATTCGCCGCCCCCCTTGAGTCCCGACGCCCTCTGGATCCACACACCGGACAACCCCGTCGCGTTCTGCGAGAGCGTAAACCTGGAAGCCGGTGTCGATTTCGGTCATGGCATCGGGGATGTGCATGTGAAGGCCGAGCTGCCCGACGGGCGCGTGGGTGTAGGAGCCATCGGCCGGTGGGCCCCGGATGTCAGCAATGAAATCGAGTGGCTCGAGCCCACGACCGCGGTACTGAGCTCGCCAAACAGCCGGGAGCTCCTGCTGGCGATCATCGACCCGCTCGAACTCGACGACCTTCCATTGCACGTGAGCTACACCCACGAAGGAACGACCCTGGAGGCCGAGGCGCTGCTTCGGATCCTTCCGGTCCAGCGTCGAATGCTCCTTTCCCCGCATCCGAGCGTCCGCGCAACCCATCGTCCCAGCTTCCAGGTGGGGCCGGGGGCCTGGGTGGATCCCAGCGCCTGGCTGGAAGTCGAGGGAGAGCCTGGGCGATGCGACCCTCCGCCGATTCGAGATCTCACCCAGAAGATCAAATGGACCTTGCGGCCGCCCGGCGAGGCACCGCATCCGCTGGATCCACCGGAACAACTCCAGGTGGCCGGGGAGTACCGACTGCTGGCGCGCTACCCCATGTCCTCGGGCGGGGACTTCGTCAGCTGGACCGATATCGAGGTCCTTCCCTCCAGAGCCACGGTGAGAGTCGGCCCGGTACAGCCCGGTTTGCCGAGAACCGGAGCAGACCCAAGACGGTGAGTGATCCGATCTCCGCATCGTTGCGAAGAGAGGGAAAGCGGCGGGGCAACGGTCCACGGCCGGAAACTGTCGATCCGAGAACTCGTCCAGCGCATTCATGGCTCTGCTGGAGCCTAATTAGGCCTGAATTGGTCTGAACGGTGGCGGGGAAGTGGACAAATGCGCTAATACCCTCCGTTTTGGGGGAGGCAACCATGGCCGCTCGAAGAGACTGGCAAACTATCATCGAACGTTTGAATCAGAGCCGGACCGGCGTGATGCGAATCAACATGGGTTCTCCGGGGAGCGCGCAGGTCACCCGCTGCCGCTTGCTCGCCGAGTGGAATAACCTCGAGGCGACAACCGTCGGCTCGATGCTAGAGCTGCGGCTCCGCTAGGGCGCCCGCGCTGGGCATGCGAACTGCCCCAGCTCCGGAAACCCCCTGGAGGCCCGCCGCGTTTGGCCGTGAACGCTAGAAGTCCGAGCGGCATCCCGCGGCTGCTGGGCTTGTTGTTGGGCCTGCTGGCCGGCCTTTCGGCGAGCTGCGGCGAGCTGCAGCGCCCGCTCACCAGCGCGGTCGAGCTTCGGCTGCGCGAAGTCTACGATGCCGAGGAGTGGTTGCGGCGTGTGCCGACGCGGCTTGCGATCTCGCTCTTCGCCCGTCCGAAGCTCGAGGGCTTCGTCGACGAGCTGGAGCTTCCTGCGGATGTGCGGACTCGCGTTCGAACTCGAATCCGGGCCGACGATTTCGTCGACGAGCTGGTGCCCTTCTTGCTCTTCCTGCGCGAGATGTACATCGCACCCGAAGGCCGGAGCGCCGAGACATTCGACGACCACCTGCGCGGCACTTTCCGACCCGGCGATGCGATCCCGGGCATCGAGCACTCGATGTTCCGCTGGAAGGAACCTTCGAAGACAGAGGAAGCCGCCGAACTGCCGAGCCTGGACCCGGAGCTGATCCGTCATCTGATCGGCTTCTACGACGTGCTCTATCTGCAACGGGAAATCGACGGCGGAATGAGCGATCGCCTCGCCTGTGAGAGCCGGACCCTCGAGAGCGGGCTGGAGGAGGCCACCGCCGGTTCGAAACATGCGGTGCGCGGTGTGTTGGAGGCCTTGCGCGGCCAACTCGCGGACCAGGCCGACGTGCATGCCGCAATCGACGGCGTGCTCCACGAGGATCTGCGGCTCGACGCTGCCACGGCAGCGCTGATCCGCTTCGTCGACCAGACCGTGTGCCGGAACTACCGGTTCTTTGCCGCCCGCGCATTCCGAATCCAGCAGCTCGAGAACTGGATGAAGAGCGAACTCGATGCTCCGGACGGCGGCGAACTCTGGGCCTTCCTCGAGCATGCCAACCGCCAGCGACGCTACGGCGTGGCGGTCGTCGTCGATGGGTTGCAGGGCGGGCTGGTAGATTCGCTGGCTCGCGGAGAGGCCCAGCACCCCTTCATCCGTGCAATTGCCCGCGAGCAGGCTGCGGCCGGCGGGCCTGCCCCGGTCGCACGCTCGCTTGGCACTCCCGCGGCCCAGCAGACCCGCTTCCTCGAGCATCTCGCAGCATCTGGTTTCTCCCATCCCGACTACCTTCCGTTCTTTCGCGGTCTGCGTGCCATGAGTCGAAGCCACTGGGTCCCGATCGGAATTTCGACGACGCCTACCATCAGCGTGCGCAACATCCCGGTCGCGTTGACCGGTGCTCCGGTGGCAGGAGAGCATTCCACCGGCCTGCCCAATTTTCATTTCGTCGACCGTGGTTTCATCCGCAACGGTGAGCAGCGTGGGCGCGCCTACTATTTCTATGGCAGCGACGCCGTGGAACTCACCGATCTGGCCGATCGGGCCGGCATGCAGAGCCTGTTCGAGCGCCTTCCGCATCTCGGAAGCCTGAGCTGCACGGCCCAATACGACGAGCACGCCCAGTTCGGCATCGATGCGCTTCTGAATCTCGGGCTCGGGGAGAAGCTGCGTGACTTCGGCGATCGCCTTTGCGCAGCGGAGCTCGAACGCCGAAGCCAGACCGAGCGGAAGCTGCACGGGCTTCGCGAGGAACTCCTGGCGAGACGCGGAGCGTTCACGAGTACGCGCCCGTGGTACGCGTTGTGGCAGCAGCTGGGCGATGATCAGGACCGGGATCTCGCGAATCGATTGATCCGGGAGATCGCCCGGCTCGAACAGCGGACGCTACCCGAACTGCTGGTCTACTACGATCCCTGGCCGGACCACTTTGCCCACTTCAAAGGACCGTTTTCCGACGAGATCCTGGCGCCTTCCGGCGAGCTGAACCGTCTCGACTACTGGCTAGGGCGGGTCCAACGCGCCTACCGGGAAGCCGGCGTGCTGCCCCGCACCCTGTTCGGGATCGCCGGTGATCACGGCCTGACGCCGGCCTTCCACTTGTTGAATCCGGAGGTGGAGGTTTTCGACAGCTTGCGCGCGGAGGGAACGGATTTCGAGGTCGTCAAGATATCCTCGGATGAAGGCGAGGGGCCGAAACTCACCAACCCCTTCGATCCCCCGACGATGAAGGGGATCGACGTAGTGGTGGCCTCGACCGCCGGGGGCAACTACATGCTCGATCTCTTCCGGGACCAGGGCGCTGGTTTTGGAACGCAGCCGCTGGCCTCGGAGCTGCGGATCGTGCGTCCCCTGGCCACACCGGATGCCGCACCCATCGACCTGCTGGCCGAACTCACGACGCGCCTCGCAGACTCCCTGGACTATCTGGTGGTCCGAGACTCCCCCTGCTCCACTGAGGGTGGGGCCGTGCTGGTGCTTGGTGAGCGCCAGGGAATCGCGGCTTCCGGGAGGATCCAGCGGCGGGGACGGCGCATCCACTACGCCTTCGACGGCGCCGATCTCCTGGGCACCGAGCTGCTCTCGCCTTACGAGAGCCTCGACCCCAAGGATCGGGAAGAACACTCCCGATTGCGCACGCGCTGCTTGGAAAAGCCGGAGAGCGCCCCAGAAGTGTGGTGCGATGAGGCAGAGTGGCGACGGCTCGCGTCCTTCACGGCCCGACCCGATTCGGTCGTCCAGCTCGCCCACCTCTACGACGCGGAACGGGCCGGGACGATCAACCTCTTTCCGCGCGAGGGAGTGGGCTACAACACCGGCGTTCCAGGCCGGCACGCCGGGGAATCCTTCCACGAGAAGAACGCCTTCCTGGCGATCTGGGGGGAGCCTCTGGCAAAGGCCAGTGCGACCGGAACGCCGCGCAGTGCAGTGAATGGTGCCATGCCGATGGCCATCTACCAGCATCTCGATGGGGATCGACCCGAGCACGGCCAGGACGGCTGGGGATACGACCCATTCCCCGCAGAGGTGTTTCGCCCGCGCGGACCGGAACACGGTCCGTGAAGTTGCGAGAAACTCCCTGAGCGACACCGAGCGGGCACTCGCTGCATTGCGCCGGCTACACGACGACGTAGACCGACGCGCTGCCGCCTTGTACGCGATGCATGGAGAGCGTCTGCGTTGCAAACCCGGCTGCGCCGCCTGCTGCATGGACGGGTTGAGCGTCTGCCAGATCGAGGCGGAGCGCATTCGGAAAGCGCATCCGACACTGCTGGCCGAATCGGCGCCACGCCAAGAGGGAGCTTGTGCCTTTCTATCCGACGACGACAGATGCCGCATTCATGCGGACCGCCCCTACGTCTGCCGCACCCAGGGTTTGCCGCTGCGTTGGCTCGACGAGAACCAGGACCTCGAGATCCTGGAGCATCGCAGCATCTGTGAGCTGAACCTGCCCGGGCCATCGATCACCGGGCTCGAGGAAGAAGCCTGTTGGTTGCTGGGTCCGACAGAACTGGAGCTGGATCGGATCGAGCAGCAATGGCGCCCGGGGCCCCAGCTTCGCGTACAGCTCAGGGCGCTCTTCCAGCGAGCACGCTAGATGCGTCGCAAGCCTCAGCTCCCGACCTTGCCACCCCGCGCCTGGCATTCATCGATGCGCATGAATTGGTCCCGCCCATCGAGCCGACAGCGCGCGATGCTCTCATCCTTCTGGGTCGAACCCAGCGTCCGCGCTTCGTTCCACCACTCGCGCATATCGGGCAGCTTCTCCTCCCAGGAGGATTCGCTTACGGGCGCCGCAGGAGCAGATGGCTTGGAGTCTTGTTTGGCGGCACGAGGCGGAGCACCATTCGGGTTGACCGGATGCTTGTCGAGCTCCTTCATTCCCCAATCGAGCTCATCGAGCACGAAGCAGCCCCCCAGCGGGAATGCCAGCAGAAGCACGAGAAGGAAACGACTTACAGGCATCTCCCTGTATCGGCAGACCGGGGGGCCGGGCTTGTGATGCTGAAACACCTCGGCTGAAGCCAGAATTTCCGATTCTGAACTGGTGAGTTGCAGCAGGCTCTGCCGGCCGCGGTGGCCGCCAGGCCCCCGCCGCTTGTCGAGCGACGGACCCCGGCTGGTGGGCCTTGCCCGGCCGAAGGGCTGGCGTTGCGCTGGCCCGGGGGAGTTGCTTCCCTTCTCCGCCATGCTGGATCCCAGGTGCCTCGCAGACCGTCGCCAAGAAATCGAAGAAAGCTGCCGGAAACGCGGCATCAAGGCCGATGTGGCGAGCGCGGTGGCGTCGTATGAGCAGGTGGCGGCCCGCCAGACGGAGCTGAACGACGCGAACCGTAGGCGCAATGAGCACCAGAAGGCCGGCAAGCAGAAACTCGACGACGAGCAGCGTGCCGCGCATACCGCCGAGGGCCGCGCCCTCAAGGAAGCGGTGGCACGGATCGAAGCCGATCTGGCCGTCGCGCGGGCCGATCTGGAAGAGCGGGCTGGCGCGCTCCCGAACTTCATCCACCCGGACGTCCCCGAAGGCGGAGAGGAAGACTTCCGCCTGCTTCGCCGGGTCGGCGAGCCAACGACCTTCGACTTCGAAGCCCGGGACCACCTCGAACTCGGCATCCAGCAAGGTCTGCTCGATTTCGAAGCTGGAGCCCGGGTCACTGGCAACAAGTTCTACTACCTGAAGAACGGCGCCGTGCTGCTGGAGCTGGCCCTTCAGCGCTATGCCCTCGACATTCTCATCGAGGAGGGCTTCGTTCCCCACATCACACCGGACCTGGCTCGTCCGGAGATCGTCGCCGGTATCGGCTACAACCCGCGTGGCGAGGAGACCCAGATCTACTCGCTGTCGAATGCAGATCTATGCCTGGTCGGCACCGCGGAGATCACCCTCGGAGGCCTGCATGCCGACGCGATTCTCGACGAGGACGACCTTCCGCTGAAGCTTGCCGGCATCTCCCACTGCTTCCGCACGGAAGCCGGCGCCGCGGGACGCGAGAGCAAGGGACTCTACCGGGTACACCAGTTCACCAAAGTGGAGATGTTCGTCATCACGCGCCCCGAAGATTCCGAAGCGATGCACGAGAACCTGCTCGCAATCGAAGAGAGGATCTTCGGCGGGCTCGAGCTTCCCTATCAAGTAATCGACATCGCATCTGGCGATCTCGGGGCACCGGCCTTCCGGAAGTACGACATCGAGGCCTGGATGCCCGGACGCGGCGAGGGTGGCTCCTACGGGGAAGTCTCCAGCGCATCGAATTGCACCGACTATCAGGCGCGACGGCTCAAGACACGTTTCCGGCGCAAGGACACGAAGAAGAACGAGCTCGTGCACATGCTGAACGGCACCGCGGTTGCGAACTCTCGAGCGATCCTGGCGGTGCTCGAGAACCATCAGCGTGCAGACGGCACGATCGGAGTACCGAAGGCCCTCCAACCCTATATGGGTCGGGACACGATCGGACCCGGCACAAGCTCCAGCTAGTGGCGGACCTCGAACGCCCCCCGCTCATCCTCGGTACTGCCGGGCATATCGATCACGGGAAGACATCGTTGATCGAGGCTCTGACCGGCGTTGATACCGATCGGCTGCCCGAAGAGAAGGCCCGGGGCATCACGATCGAGCTGGGCTTCGCACCCCTGGATCTCGACGACGGGCTCCGGCTCGGAGTCGTGGACGTTCCGGGGCACGAGGGACTGGTGCGCACGATGGTGGCCGGCGCAGCTGGTATCGACCTCGTGCTGCTCGTGGTCGCGGCAGATGAGGGTGTGATGCCCCAGACCCGCGAACACCTCGCAATCTGCAATCTCCTGGGCCTGCGTCTCGGTGTGGTGGCGCTGACGAAGGCGGATCTCGTCGACGAGGAGACGGTTGAACTGGCGCGTGAAGAGGTGGCCGACCTGGTCGGAGAGACCTGCTTGGCAGGCGCGAGTGTGGTGCCCGTTTCATCGCGCTCGGGCCAGGGATTGACGGAACTTCGCTCCGCCCTGGTCGAGACTTCCCGTGTCGCAAAGGCACGCACTCCGCGTACCGGCCCCCCCCGGATGTGGATCGACCGGCGCTTCGAAATGCGCGGATTCGGCAGCGTCGTGACAGGAACGCTCATCGGCGCACCCCTTGCGGTGGGCGATCCGGTGGAGCTGCATCCCAGGGGTGGGGTGGGGCGCGTGCGCGGCCTGCAGAGTTTTGGCGAGAAGGTCGACAAGATCCCGCCTGGCGCACGCTGTGCTGTGAACATCCAGAACGTGCCACTGTCCGAGCTTTCGAGGGGCCTGCTACTGACCCGGCCTGACGCTCTCGCTCCGACCGAACGTTTCGACGCCGAGCTGCACTGGCTACCCGATGCACCGCTGTTCGGGAACGATCCGTCTTCGGTGGAGCTGCTATGCGGCACGGCCGAGCGTCGAGCCCGTGTGGCACCGATCGGCGCGGTCGATATCCAACCCGGCTCGACCGGGTTCGCGCGCATCCATGTAGACGGGGAGCCCCTGGGGCTGCTGCCAGGCGATTGCTTCGTGCTGCGCGGCTTCCACCGGACTGAGCAGGCCGGAGCCACACTTGGCGGGGGCCGCGTCCTCGATGTAGCGCCGCCCCAGCAGAGGCGGAGCGATCCGGTGCTTCTGCGTGAACTCGAAATCCTCGCGAACAAGGATGTGTCGGCATCGCTTCGCGTCCGGATCGAGCGCGCGGGCTTCGCGGCCGTCAGGACGGAACAGCTTTCCCGTGAGACCGGCCTGGCATCCCAGGAGGTTCACGATGCGCTGGCCGGCCAGACAGAGGTGATCTTGCCGCTCGGCCAGGAACTGTGGATCGCCACCACCGCCCGCCAGGAACTTGCGGAGCGCCTACTCGCGGCCCTGCGCGGCTTCCACGATCAGGAGCCCCTCGAGCCTGGCATGCCGCGCGCCACGCTGGGCGGCGCCCTGCCAGAGAACGTCCCTGCGGCCGCCTTCGACCTGCTTCTCGAATACCTCTCCACCCATGGGAGCATCGAAATCGAAGAGAAGACCGTTCGTTGCGTCGGTTTCGCTCCCCGACTCACCCCACAACAGGAGGCACTGGCCGCTCGACTGCGCGCTGACGCGACGACTGCCGCGCTGGAGCCCCCTACCCTTGCGGAATGGTCCACCGAGCTCGATATCCAGCAGGACGAACTGCGCCGGGTACTCGCCCACCTGGAGCGCGACGCTTCCCTCACCCGGGCTCCGGGCGAACTGTGGTTCGACAGAGTCGCCGTCGATGAGCTTCGGGAAAAGGTCATTGCCCACCTGGAAGTCCACGGCGAGTTGCCGACACCCGCCTACAAGGAGCTGATCGGCACCACCCGGAAGTACGCCGTCCCGCTGATGGAACTCTTCGACGCCGAGCACCTGACGATGCGTCGAGGAGAGGGCCGCGTACTGCGCCGAAGGCCTGCCAGTTAGCACCGCCCGCTCGACGACCCGCTCCGAGGCCCCAAAACTTCGCTAGCGTACCCGTGACATGAGGCGATCCAGGCTCACAGGATTGCCGCCAACGCACCGGATCTGGCGGCTTGAGCTGTTTCCCACTAGCCAGACCCCCATACAGCGCCCACGGTCTCGGGCACGAGAGTGAGCTGCAGGAGAACGATGATGTTTCGAGAAGAAATCAAGGTATTGGATTGCACGATCCGGGACGGAGGACTGATCAACAACTATCAGTTCAAAGACGATCTCGTCAAAGCGACCTACCGCGCAGCCTGTGACGCCGCCGTCGACTATTTCGAAATTGGCAAGCGGCTCTGTGAAAGCAGTGATTTCCCCCGAGACAAATTCGGCGCCTGGAATTTCTGCGACGACGATGACATCAAGCGCGTAATCAATTCCTACGAGTCCGAGACCCGACCCAAGCTCGCGGTGATGTTCGATGTCGGCCGTGTCGATGTTTCGACCCTGGAGCCTGCAGATCAGACCGATCTCGATATGATTCGGACCGCATGTTATGTAGCCGATGTCGACAAGGGCCTGGATCTCGTCAAGCGCACCAAGGATCTCGGCTATCTCACGACACTCAACATCATGGCGCCATCGGTCGCGATCGAAACGGAACTGATCGAAGGACTCGAAGCCGTCAACGAGTCCGATGAAACGGATTACCTCTACCTCGTCGACAGCTACGGCGCATTCTACTCCGAACAGATCGCACACTATATCGATCTGTACCGGAAGCACGCTCCGGGCAAAGAGCTGGGCTTCCACGCGCACAACAATCAACAGCTCGCCTTCGCGAATACCCAAGAGGCGATCATTCGCGGGGTGAACCTGCTCGATGCAACCGTCAATGGGATCGGCCGAGGTGCCGGAAACTGCAACATCGAGCTGTTGTTGAACTTCTTGAAGAACCCAAAGTTCAACGTCGAGCCGATCTATGAAGTCATTCAAGAGTACTACGTGCCCTTGCGCGACGAAATCGAGTGGGGCTACAACGACATCTACGGAATCAGCGGGAGCCTCAATCAACACCCCCGCGCCGCGATGCGACAACGGGCCGATGCGACCTCGCGGAACAACTGCCTCGATTTCTACAACGACTGTCGGGACATCGACTGACAGGGGCCGACCGGCCACCCATGTTTCCGAGGTCGAGATGACTCACGCGCGACATCCCAGCCGCCCGGGAGGCCTGGGCTCGTCGTGCGCCTGGAGGTCGATCGGTGCCCGTGCACGAACTCGGCGAAGGAGCGGATCATGAATGGCGAAGGGAAGCCGTGCATTTTCATTACGGGCGGTGGTGCCGGGATCGGGCTGGCCACCGCCAAGCTCTTTGCGCGGAACGGATGGTTCGTGGGGATCTACGACTGCGATGACGCTTCGGCGGCCGCTGCACTGGAGGCCCTTCAACGGGAAGCCCGGGACAGGTCAACCGACTCAGGACCGGATGTCGGCTGTTGTGGGCGGATCGACGTTCGGGAGCCGGCCTCGATTGCTGCCGCGCTCGAGGATTTCCGGGCGCGTGGCACTGGGAAACTGGACATCCTCTTCAACAACGCCGGTGTATTGTCGGTGGACCCGTTCGAAGATGTCCCGCTGAACCAACACCATCAGCACATCGACGTGAACGCAAAGGGCGTTGTGAACTGCTGCCACCTGGCGTTTCCCATGCTCCGTGACACGGCGGGTGCGCGGGTGATCAGCATGGCCTCGGCGTCGGCGAGCTTTGGCGTACCGGATTTCGCGACGTATTCAGCGACGAAGTTCTTCGTGCGCGGATTGACAGAGGCGCTGAACATCGAATGGGCGCGGCACGACATTCAGGTCAGCGATATCTGGCCACCATTCGTGAGCACCCCCATGGTGACCAATATCGAACGAAGCACGGCAATCGACAAGATGGGTGTCGAGCTCGTCGCGGAGGACGTGGCAGCGGTGGTCTGGCAGGCGGCACATGGCAAGAAGGTGCATTGGCCCATGACGGCGAAGTTCAAGATGTTGATGTGGTTCATCAAGTTCCTGCCGTATGCCGCGAGCCGCGCGATGATTGCAAACGTGACGGGGTACGGGGCAGGGCGGGAAAGACGAGAGCGCTGACCATGCTGCGGCGAAAGCCTGCAAGCCAACGCCATCGGCGGCTACATCATGATGTGGTAGACTCCCCTCATGCGGATCCACGCGATCCTTAGGCTGCTCGCTCCCTTCGCACTCGTCGCCTTGCTGGCAGGCTCGGCCACCGCGGAAGACATCACCCTCGTCTGCCACGGAAGCGACTGCGAGATCGTCCGCGACGGCGCACCCCTGGCACGCGGAACCTACAGCCGTGCCATCGTCACGACGCACGAGCCAGCCCCCGGCGCTCGTCCGACCTACGAACCGACGCCCGAGATCCATTGGTCACCCGGCGAATGGGCCGTGCTTCCCAATGTCGGCCATCGCAGGTACCTCCGCGACCGCGCCCATCGCCACCACCGTGGCTTCGGGCACCGCTATCGGCCGCAGTACAGGTACAGCTACGGCCACCACGACGCGCACCGGCATCATGACATTCGCCGCGACTCCTACCGTGGCCGGCGCCACTACCGGAGCTTCGGGATCGACCGGCACCGCCGCGGCACTTGGACGGGTCGCCGCCACGATCGACGTAGCGACTCGAATCGTTCGCGCGGCCACCGCGAGAGCCGGCGCCGGCACACTCGCTTCTAGCTTCG
>JAAELW010000433.1 GCA_024226235.1 bacterium | reverse complement strand
CGCCCATCTGCCCGCTGTAGAGCACGCTATGGCGCATCGGCTCGTCCCATTCTGTTTCCACCGGCCGGAGTGGCTAGAAATCCGCGCGCTGGCGAGCGCTGAACACCACCCCATGCCGAGCTCGACGACTTGGCTGCACCCGGTGGGACCCAGCCCTCATGGCGGCACCTTCATTGGGTGCACGTTGCCGAAGCTGCGGAGCCACCGAAGCACATCCCACGCTCGACCATGCCCTTGAAGCGTCTGAACCCGCCTCATCGGTGACCCGCACACCGGGCACAGGCCGGCGATGCGATCGAACACCCGCCTGATCAAGATCTTCCAGGGGATCCACCGCGATCGTTTCTCGACCGGTACGTTGACGGGCTTGGGAACCACTCGAGACCTGAAGGGGGTGTAGCGCGCCACGATCATGATCCCCCCTGGGTGTCCCGGCCCTCGACGACTACGCTCGGTGATCAGACGCTACGCATGCCTGTTGGATTGTCTTTGCCACAACGCGACGCCAGGCAGGCCCCCGCGCAGCGGGTTCGTCCAAGTGTTCGCTACTCGCTCCCGGCGAGCGCCGGGTCTGCGCGCTTGCGCCGG
>JAAELW010000432.1 GCA_024226235.1 bacterium | reverse complement strand
CTTAACAAAAGTGCCTGGCCCCTATCTTAACGGCGCGCCTATCTTGCCGGGGAGGTCGGAGAGGTCGGGGATGATGAGGTCGGGGGCGGGGCCTTCGTGGGCTTCGAGGGCCTCGTCGGGGTTGGCGATGCGGCGAGTGACCCAGGCGGTACGCAAGCCGGCGGCAGCAGCTCCGGCGACGTCGGCCTTCAGGTTGTCGCCAACGTGGAGGGTTTCTTCGGGTGCAACGCCTAGCGCGGCGAGGGTCGCCTGAAAGATTTCCGGGCGAGGCTTCCGCCAACCCGTAGCGTCGGAAATGACGACGACGTCGAAGTGCCAACGCAAGCGGGCATCTTCGAGTACACGGAAGGCGGTCTGGCTGTGCGAGAAGTTGGAGCAGACGGCCAACTTGCAGCCGCCGAGTGCTCCGAGCACCTCGGGATGGTGATCGAGAAATGTGACTTGCCCGCGCAACATGTCCATGTGGGTCGAGGTCAAGCGCTCAGCCAGATCTGTTGCATCTTCGGCCCCGGGCAGGTGCGGTAGGAGCCGTTCGAAACGCTCGAGGGTTGGAAGCTCACGGCCCTGCTCGTAGCGGTTCTTTCGCAGCTCCCGATCCAGCGCAATGAGCGCGTCGGCGAAATCCTCGAAGCCGATGTCACTGAATGCTCCTACCACCTCGTGGAGCACACCAAGGCTCGATGGAAACTCATGCCGGCGCAGCCGGACCATCGGCAGCCCATCCAACGTGAGATCGACGAGGGTGTCGAACAGGTCGAAGACGACGGCGCGTATCTGCACGAGAGCAGGGTAGCTCTCAGCCGGCGACGATGCGGTGGGTCGGGGCCCGCTAGTCACGAGGAATCATTTCCTCCAACCCTGCCGCTCGGATGCGTCTGCGCAAGGTCGTACGCGCCATGCCGAGACGGCGCGCTGCACGGGACACGTTGCCTCCGGTCTCTCGGAGCACGGCCTCGAGGGGTTCGACGTCGGGCCTGTCTGCGGAATGGGTTCGACACATCCGAGGCTCGAACCGCGCCAGATCCTCCACATCCAACTGCGTCCCCTGTGCCCACACGACGAGTCGTTCGAGCAGGTTGCCGAGTTCGCGCACGTTTCCGGGCCAGGGCCTCTCGGCCAGCCGGACGAGAAGGCCCGGAGTGGGATCGAAGGCCGGGACGCCCGTCTGCACAGCGAGCCTCTTCAAGATCCGACCAACGAGTAGCGGAAGATCCTCCGGCCTCTCCCGAAGCGGCGGCAGGGCCAGGTGCAGCACGTCGAGACGGTGAAACAGATCGGCGCGGAAACGACCGTCGGAAACGGCTTTCTCGAGGGGCAGGTTCGTCGCCGCCACGACTCGAGCCGTCAGTCTCAGACTCGTACGGCCTCCGACGCGCTCGAAACGGCGATCTTGGAGAACGCGTAGCAGACGGGTCTGGCCTCGCAGCGGAAGCTCCCCGATCTCGTCGAGGAAGAGTGTTCCCTCTGCGGCAGCCTCGAAACGGCCGACCCGTGCGCCAACCGCTCCGGTAAACGCCCCGCGCTCATGCCCGAACAGCTCCGCCTCGAGCAGCCCTTCCGGGAGCGCCCCGCAATCGACGTGAATGAACGGGCCAGCTTTCCGCGATGAACGCGAGTGAAGCTCCCGTGCCAATACGCCCTTTCCGGTTCCGGTCTCCCCGGTGATCAGGACGGTGGAATCGAGAGGTGCCGCTCGGTCTAGCCAGCGCCGGACCTCACGGGCCGCCCTCCCGATCCCCAGCCAACGATCCTCCACACGCGCTCCGCTACCCCGCCTTCAGGGTGCAGGACCGAGCACCCCGTGACAACGAACGATTGTGGTTTCGTGCGTCCCCTCGGCTGCGGCGCGCACGATCGCGCGGCAACCGGCAATCCGCGACGATTAGGCGCTGAGACCGTGTTCGCTCTTCAAGCGGGCGATGCGATCGTCGAGCGGCGGATGGCTCATCATCAGACGCCTCAGACCGGTGCGGTCACGACCGGATATGCCGAACGCACCCAGTTGCTGGGGAAGTTCGGCCTGCGGACCCGCCTTCAACCGCTCGAGGGCGGCGATCATCTTCGGCGCACCGGCCAGGCGCGCGCTACCGGCATCTGCTCGGAACTCCCGCTGTCGCGAGAACCAGGACACGATGAAGCTGGCCAGAATGCCCAGCACGATCTGCGAGACGATCACGACCGCGAAGTAGCCCATCCCATAGCCCCGCTCTGTCTTGAACACGACGCGATCGACGAAGTGCCCGATCACCCGGGCCAGGAAGATCACGAAGGTGTTCACCACACCCTGGATCAACGCCAGCGTGATCATGTCGCCGTTCGCGACGTGACTGACCTCATGAGCAAGCACGGCTTCGATCTCATCTTTTTGCATGCCACGCAACAGCCCGGTGCTCACCGCGACCATCGCGTGATCACGCCGCGCGCCAGTCGCGAACGCATTCGGCTCCGGAGAATCGAAAATGGCCACGTCGGGCATGCCGATCCCAGCGGCGTCCGCCTGCTGACGCACTGTCTCGACCAGCCACATCTCGGCCTGTCCGCGGGGCTCGGTGATGACCTGTGCGCCCGTCATCCGCCTGGCGACCCACTTGGCCATCGCCAGCGAGATGAACGAACCGCCCATGCCGAAGACCGCGGCGAATAGCAGCATCGACGGCAGGTTCATGTCGACGCCCTGCTCGTCGAGGAAGCCCTCGAAACCGACGAGTTGAAGCACGACGGACAACAGCAGGATGACCGCGATGTTGGTGGCCAGGAACAGCAGAACGCGTTTCATCGAGCAGATATCTCCCGGGGTGGAAAAGGAATGGCGCACGAGCTTGGACGCCCACGATCGCCCCTTGGTTCGGGGACGATCCCCGAAGAATGGGGCTCACGGGCATCACGTCAACTGGTTGCATCCCCGCGGGGCAACAATCCGCTGACGGTGAATGCACAGCCTCCGCTCAGCTCGAGATGCACAGCCCTCCGCCCTGAATGCACAGCGTTCCTGGACCGGAGCTGACTCGGCAGCCCGAGCGAGATCCGCAGGAAATGCTCTACGAACCTGCCCAACCTGCCAAATCCGGATCCACAGGGATCCTCCGGACGCCTGGCACGTGCCGTGCAATCAGCTGCAATAGGCCATCCCACGTTTTCGAGCCCAGGAGCGCCCCATGGCGAACGCAACGTCCCGTCCCAACTCTCCCCCGAGCCAGCCTCCCTCCGGGTCACGCAAGCTCGCCAGCGCGGCCGGATTCGGTCTCGCCCTATCTGTCTGGCTGATCCTACCCGCCTCTGCAGCTCCCCCCTCCCACAACGATGTTCCCGAGCCGCTGCGTCCGTGGGTGGAATGGGTGCTGCGCGGACACGAAGCCGAACGCTGTCCTCATCTCGCAGGCCTTGACGAGCGCCGTTGCGCATGGCCGGCGCGGCTCAGCCTCTCGCTCGATCAGAACTCGGGGCGTTTCGTGCAGGGTTTCCGCGTCGACGCCGAAAGCGAGGTGCGGCTCCCGGGCGGCCCCGATCACTGGCCCGAAATAGTCACGGTCGATGGAGTCGAAGCGGCGGTGGTGCCAGACAAGGATGGACTGCCGAGCTTGCGCCTGAAGACAGGCCGTCACCGCGTGTCGGGCCACTTCGTGTGGTCCGAGCTTCCCCAACTACTGCGCATCCCTCCGGAGACCGGGCTGGTAGCACTCAGCGTTGCCGGACGGGAGATCCCGTTCCCCAATCGCGACGCCCAGGGGCGCCTCTGGCTGCGCTCGAAGGCGGCAAAACCCGCGGCCCTGGAGAATCGACTCGAGGTCGAAGTGCACCGACATGTGGTGGACGAGATCCCGCTGCACCTCGTCACACAGATCGAGCTGCGCGTTTCCGGGGAGAGCCGCGAGCGACTGCTGGGCCACGCTCTCCCCGAGGGTTTCGTGCCGCTCTCTCTATCCGGTCCGATTCCGGCCCAGCTGGAGCCCGACGGCCGCTTGCGGGTACAGGTGCGGCCAGGGCGCTGGACGCTCAGGTTGCATGCACGCCATCAAGGCCCCGTCGCAGAGCTGCAGCTTCCGGCTTTGCTGGAGCCCGCGAGCGATCACAGGGTCGAGGGAGAACTCTGGGACCCGATCGAGACCTGGGTGTTCGAAGCCCGCCCGAACCTGCGCTTGGTCGACCTACGGGGAGCGACACAGATCGACCCGACGCAGACAGAACTCCCGCCCGCCTGGCGCACGCTTCCTGCCTTTCGCATGCAGCCCGGCGACACGCTCACCCTCGTGGAGAAGCGCCGCGGAAGTGCGAGTCCGGCCCGCGACGAGCTCGCTCTGAAACGCACATGGCACCTCGATTTCGATGGGCGCGGGGCGACCGTGGCGGATCAGATCCAGGGCACGATACGCACGCAAACCCGGCTCGAAATGGGCGCGGAGACGCGGCTCGGCCGCGCGGCCGTGAACGACCGCAACCAGCCAATCACACAGCTCGCACACTCGGGCGATGAAACGACCGGCAGTGGGATCGAGGTTCCGCTCGGCGCTGTGAAGATCGACGCGGACAGTCGTGTCGAGGGAGGTGCGCGCAACCTGCCAGCAACGAGCTGGAACCACGATTTCGCGTCGCTCCAGGCAAGCCTCGAGTTGCCACCCGGCTGGAAGCTCTTCCATGTCTCGGGCGCCGACCGTGCCCACTCCACTTGGATCGGACGCTGGACATTGCTCGACCTGTTCATCGTGATGGTGGCGGCGATGGCATTCCGGCGGATGTTCGGACCGATGGTGGGCATGCTCGCGCTGATCACGTTGACACTCACCTACACCGAGACGGGCGCACCCCAGCTCGCTTGGATTTCGGTACTTGCAGCCGAAGCGTTGCGACGTGTAGTTCCACCCGGGCGCTTGGCCATGGTCGTGGCTTCCGCACGCGTGGTCTCCCTTGCCGCGCTCGTTCTGATCGCTCTGCCCTTCGCACTCCACGAAATGCAGGTCGGCCTCTACCCGGCTCTCGAACGGCCGTGGGCGATGCAGACGGACGCGCAGCAGGGGGAGACCGACGCTAATGAAGGATCCGGCAGGTCGGCGAATGACGCAGACCGGCAGAAGGCGCTCGGATCCCTGAAGTCGGATGCAGCCTTGAGTCCCGCAAGCCCCGCGGAAGCCCGGTCCGCTGTGATGGCCCCGAAGAGGTACGCCAGCTCCTATGAGCCGGACCCGGACGCCCGCATCCCGACCGGCCCGGGCCGACCCGATTGGAACTGGCAGACTGTCGATCTCGAGTGGAGTGGCCCCGTAGAGCCCACCCAGAGACTCCAACTCTGGCTCCTCCCTCCCTGGGCGAACGGCCTGCTCGCGCTGCTGCGTACCGGGCTCCTGCTCGCGCTCGTCGGTGTGACACTCGGAACCGTTCGAGATCTCGCGTCCCGTTGGTTGGCGACCGGCGGATCAGCAGGGGCCGCAGGCTCAGCCGGAACCGCCGGGCTGTTGCTTGTCGTGGTGCTTGGCCTTACTGCTGCACCCGCCAGCCCGGCCGCTGCAGAGCTTCCGTCACCGGAACTGCTGGACGAACTCCGCACCCACCTGCTCGAAGCCCCAGAGTGCATGCCCAACTGTGTCTCGATCCCGCTGCTCGCGCTTGACGCGCGCCCCGAGGAACTGCACCTGCAGCTCGAGGTGAGCGCTGCTTCCGATGCGGCCTTCCCGCTACCGGGAAGCTCGAAAACAGGCACCCGAAATGGCGGAGACGGGATCGGCTTCACGCCCAGAGTCGTACGGATCGACGGCAACATCGCCAAGGCGTTGTTCCGAAGCCCAGACGGGCAACTCTGGCTGCGGCTCGGAAAGGGCACGCATTCGGTGCAACTCATTGGAACGCTTCCCGCACAGGAGACCGTAGAGCTTCCACTGCCCTGGCGGCCCCATCGGGTCGAAGCGCAAGCCGTGGGCTGGATCGTCCAGGGGCTCCGCCAGGACGGGCACGTGGAGGGTGCTCTCCAGCTCGTGCGCGAGCGCGACAGCTCGCTTCCCGAGCCGCAGACCTTGCAGGCACGCAGTGTGCCGCCCTTCGTCAAGGTGGTCCGGAACATCCGGCTCGGCCTGACCTGGCAGGTGCAGACCCATCTGGAACGAGTCGCGCCCATCGAGGACGCGATCATCATCGAGGTCCCCGTGCTTCCCGGCGAACGGGTCACGACTGCCGGCGTCCAGGTAAAGGATGGCCATGTGCTGGTCAGCCTTCGGCCCGGCGCGAAGCGCGTCGCTTGGTCGTCGCTGCTGCCGGTGACTTCCGAACTCAGCCTCACTGCGCCGGATGCCGTACCGTGGGTCGAAACCTGGCGGGTGGACGTGAGTCCGCTCTGGCATGTCGAATCGGAAGGCATCCCATGGGTCGAGATCTCCGCGGCTCAGGGTCGCAGGCTCCGCGAATGGCGACCTTGGCCGGGCGAGAATGTCGTACTCGACGTGACACGACCAGCCGGCTTGGCCGGGAGCACCTCGACGCTCGACGCGAGCCACTTGGCCGTCCGTCCAGGCCTTCGCTCGACCGATTCGACACTCTCACTGCGCATCCGCAGCAGCCAGGGCGGCCCCTACGCGCCGATCCTACCCGAGGGAGCAGAACTCACCCGAGTCATCGTGAACGGTCGCCAACATCCACTCCGCCAGGAGGGTCGCGAAGTTCCGCTCACACTCATCCCGGGCACCCAGACGGTCGTGCTCGAGTGGCGCGAACCGCAGGGCATCGGGCTCGTAACGCGCACACCCGAGATCGATCTCGGGCTGCCGAGCGTGAACCAGCACGTCGAGCTCAGCATGCCGCCGAGCCGCTGGACGCTCTGGACTTCGGGTCCGCGCCTCGGTCCGGCCGTGCTGTTCTGGCCGATCCTGGCGTTGCTGGGCGTTCTATCCCTGTTGTTGGGCCGCATCCGCGCAACACCGTTGCGCGCGCGACACTGGTTCCTGCTCGGGATCGGTCTGACGCAGGTTCCGATCTTCGCTTCCGGCTGTGTGGTCGTGTGGCTGCTGGCCCTCGGCTGGCGGCGCGAACAAGGCGTTCTGTGGGCTCGGGAGACTGGTTCCGGAAAGCTCTTCGATCTGATGCAGCTCGCGCTGGCGGCACTCACGCTCGCAGCGCTCTCTGCGTTGTTCTGGTCGGTCGAGAATGGTCTGCTCGGCACGCCCGCCATGCAGATAGCGGGCAACGGTTCGAGCGCAGAGTTGCTGCGCTGGTACCAGGATCGGGCGCCCCGCGTGCTCTCGATGCCGGCTGCACTGTCGGTTTCGCTCTGGTTCTATCGGCTCGCGATGCTCGCATGGTCGCTGTGGGTGGCCCAGGCCCTCGTTGGCTGGCTCCGATGGGGCTGGAATTGCTTCAGCGCGGGCGAGCTGTGGCGCCCGCTCTTCCCGACCGGCCCGAAATCGGCACCGCCCCAGAATCAGACTCCGACCGGTGAGTCCGAGCGATCCGGATGAAGGTCGACTGACTCAGGCCGGAGACGACTCCGGAATCAGCGGCCACCCAGGCGTTTGAAAACCGCGTCAGGCGTCTCGGCCTCGGCTGAGATGGCCAGCCCGGCAAGACCGGCGGCGATCTCGATACACATCACTTCGCAATTCGAGATCCCACGAGCAGTCAGCTCGGGCGGGAGCACCTTGTCCAGCACGACGCGCATCTGGTCGGTCGTCACCGTCCGAGCCTCGAGCCCGGCCTGCTTGAGGGCCAGGCGCACGGTTCCCCGCGCGGCCAATCGATCCAGATCGGTCAGCCCTTCCAATTTGGTGCAGACGAAATCGAATGCCGGCGAATCGGCCATTCGCCCCCTCCAGCCGCAATGGCGGCAGCGATCCAATCGGGCGTTTCACTGCCCGACTTGAGGGATTCCGGGGCGACCCACCGCCTGACGGGGAACCTGTGGGTTATGCTCCTGCCCGCTCATGGCCCTCCGCTTCCCCGGACCCGCTCCCTGGCTCGTCGCAGCCTTGGCCCTCTTCGTCGCTTGCGCCAGCCAGGACGTGGCGAAACAGACCCAGCGCCGGTCCGAGACCCGCATCCGTTGGGAAGTGGAGATATCCGATGTCCAGGAGATCGGGCCTTACCGAACCGCCACCCTGACGGGCAAGAAGGGCTCCTGGAGGCTCTACTTTCCGCGGGTGGGAGCCTGTGAGTCCATGGTCCAGCCGGGCGCCACCAGTGTGTATCGCTTCGACGGGCCGTTCGGAGTGCTGCGGGCCGAGCAGGGCCCGAATTGCTCGCCCGTGGGTGTCGGTTCGCTTCCCGCCTGGCGCGACGAACAGCCGCGGCGCCGGTCCCAGTTCCTGATGCCCCGGGAACAGGCTCGTTTCAGGGTCATCCACAGAAGTGAATCCTTCTTGTTGATCCGCGGTGCCTTCCCGTTGGCGCTCGAAATCCGCTGGCCAGAACCGATGGATTCCGTGGCCGTGCTTCCAGCCACACCCGCCTGCCTGGCCCAACTCGACCGGACGAAGGCGACCCTGGAATTCCGCGCGACCGGGCCTGACGTCTTCATACTCGAGAGTGAGGCCGGGCCCTGCCCGATCGTCGGGCTGGCGCTGCCTCTCGAGCTCTAGACCCCACCCGGAGGAAACGAAATGCGACTGCGTCAAATTGCACTCGTCGCGAAAGAGCTTGACCCGGTGGTCGAACGCCTATGTAGCGTGCTCGGCATCGAGGTGGGCTTCAACGACCCTGGCGTCGCGGCGTTTGGTCTGGTGAACGCGGTGATGCCCGTCGGCGACACCTTCCTCGAGGTGGTCGTACCGAACCGGGAAGGCACCACGGCAGGGCGCCTGCTCGAGCGCCGTAGCGGCGACGGTGGCTACATGGTGATCGTCCAGAGCCAGGCGCGTGATGAGGACCGCAAACGCGTCGATGACCTGGGAGTCCGGGTGGTCTGGGAAGCGCGCCTTTCCGACGCCCACGGCATCCACCTGCACCCACGCGATGTAGGAGGTGCGATCCTCTCGCTCGACTGGATGGACCCGCCGAGTTCCTGGAAATGGGGCGGCCCGGATTGGCAGACGAAGGTGCGCACCGCAGTGACTCGGGAGATCGTCGGAGCCGACGTGCAAGCGAACGATCCCCGTGCGATGGCGACACGATGGGCCGAGGTGATGGCCCAGAAGGCGCCCACCGAGGAGGCCGGCAGCTTCCGCATCGATCTCGATGAGGGAGGCTACGTACGCTTCCACCCGCCGCAGGATGACCGGGGCGAGGGCGTCTCCGGCTTCACCGTGGCCGCCACAGACCCGGCGCGCCTGCGCAGCGAGGCGGAACGGCTCGGCTGCCTGGACGATGCCGGCGAAATCCATATCTGCGGGGTGAGGATCAGCATCACGTGAGCGACGTAAGGGTCGAACTCGCGGATCTCAGTGAACCGCACCAGGCGGACGCTTTCGTCGAGATGCTCGACGCCTATGCCCGCGATCCAATGGGAAGCGGTGCACCGCTTCCCGAGGAGGTGCGCGATCGGGTCGTATCCGGCCTGCTGGCCCACCCGACCAGCCGGATCTGGCTCGCGTGGGAGGGCGATCGGGCAATCGGCGTACTGGTCGGCTACCTGGGCTTCTCGACCTTTCGCGCCATGCCGCTGCTGAACGTCCACGATCTCGCGGTCGCCCGGGAGCATCGAGGCGAACGACTGGGGGAGCGGCTGCTCGAAGCCGCGGAAGCCCATGCGCGCAGCTTGGGCTGCTGCAAGCTGACCCTCGAGGTGCAGGAACACAACCAACGAGCCCGTGCCCTGTACGATCGCTTCGGCTTCGGGCATTTCGCGGCGGGCGTGAAGCAGAACCCGACTGCGTTTCTGGAGAAACCCCTGTGATGAACGAACCTGTGAAGAACTGCCCGTCCTGCGGTGACGAATTCCAGGCCTGGGTCGAACGCTGCCCGGATTGCAACGTCCCGTTGACGATCGGGGGCGAGAACACCGACGCTGGCGACACGACTCCCGAGTTCCCCCCGGCCCATCAGCTGGAAAAGGTGCTCGTCGGTGGCCCCTGGCAGACTCGCAGCCTGGCCGAGCGGCTTTCGGAAAGGGGCGTCCCCTGCCGGGTCGACGCCTACCCGCCCGAAGCCCAGATCGACTCCGGTGCGGATGGGGGGAGTTTCGGCCAGGCGGGCCATGGGATCGACCTCGGCGTCTACGTCAAGGCAGCAGATCTCGAGCGAGCCACCGAGATCTCGGCCGAACTCCAAGCCGAAGGCATGCCTGGGCTCGACGGTCACGAGGCCCCGGAGCCCGGCACCGAGCTCGACGCCTGCCCGGGCTGCGGCGAGCCATTGGCTGCGGATGCACCCGGGTGTGGGGAGTGCGGGCTGGAATTCCCGGAAGTCGAGTAAGCGGTGTGCTACCGCCTGTTCGACTTCCCTAACAATGCGAGCCTGGCGCCACACATCCTTCCCGAAGAGACGGGTGCAGATTTTGAGCTGGTGCTCGTCGATCGATCCGCACGAGGCCAGAAGGATCCGGACTACCTCCGTCTCAACCCCAACGGTCGAATCCCGACACTCGTCGACGGCGACCTCGTGTTGTTCGAGGCGGCTGCCATCTGCATGCACATCGCAGACCGGCACCCCGAGGCGATGCTCATCCCGCCGCTCCGCTCGGATGAGCGATCGCACTTCTACAAGTGGCTCGTGTTCCTGACCAACACCGTCCAGCCCCCAGACCAGGTTCCGCGAAAGACCTCCACTGTCGGCCCGTCGAGCCAGGCCTGCTCACCTTCACCCTCCCAGGCCACCTGCAGCACTCCACCAGGTAGTTCGACCTCCACCTCTTGACTGCTGCGGCCTGCAACACGTGCGGCAACCGCGCATGCGGTGCTACCGGTTCCGGAAGAAGGTGTCTCTCCTTCTCCACGCTCGAACACGCGGGCGCGAAGACGATCCCGCGCAAGCACGTTTGCGACCTCGAAGTTCACCTGCTTCGGAAAGCGCGGGTGCCGCTGGACCTCGGAGCCGACAGCAGCGAGAGGAAACCCGCTGACGGGGCGATCGGTGAGATGCACGGCGTGGGGGTTTCCGAGGGAGAGGATCGTGACCGTCAACGGACCGCTCGGCAGGTCAAGGGTCTGCTCGCCTTCGATCCGTGGAATTCCCATTGCAACCCGGCCAGCACACATCAGACCGCCATCGAAGCGGGGCCAGACGATCCGCAGGCCGGCCTCGGTTTCGACTCGCAGGCCTCCATCGGCTTCGGATCCGACCAGGCCGCGGTCGAGGACGAACTTCGCGAAGAGGCGCACGCCGTTGCCGCTCATCTCGGCTTCGCTTCCGTCGGAGTTGAAGACTCGCATCCGAATCACGGCCTCTGGACCCCGCGCAGCCTGGGCCACGACGAGCCCGTCGGAGCCGACTCCGGTGTGCTGGGCGGCCATCGCCCGGGCAAGGGCGGGCCAATCGAACGAAGGGGGCTGCATCCGCCCGTCCATCGCCAGGTAGGCATTTCCGGCGCCATGGAGCTTGGCGAAGGGAATCAGCACGGGCCCAGTCTACCCACCGGCCCCCACGGGAGCCGGCCGAGGCGTCTGGTAAGCTCCCCCGACTTTGCAGACGGAGCCCCCCATCGACACACCGGAAACCGACTCACCCCAGGACGTCCATCGCATCGAGAGCGACGGGCGGCTGGTGGTCGTCGTGGGTACGGCTCATATCTCCCAGGAGTCCGTCGAGCAGGTGCGCGAGACGATCGAGCGCGAGCAGCCGGATCGGGTCTGCATCGAACTCGACGAGCGCCGCTTCGAAGCGCTCAGCAAGCCCCAACGCTTCGAATCCCTCGATTTGCGGCAGGTCATCCACGACAAGCAGTTGGCCACGCTGATGATGAACCTGCTGCTTTCGGCGTATCAGCGCACGCTCGGCCTGAAGCTCGGTGTGAAGCCGGGCAGCGAGCTGATGGAGGCGGCAAAGGTCGCGGAGGCGAACGGCACACCGATCGCGTTGGTCGACCGGGATGTGCGGGTCACGCTGCGCCGCGCCTGGCAGGCGCTCACCTGGTGGCACAAGGCGATGCTGATCTCTTCGCTGCTCGGCGGGCTCTTCGAGAAGCAGGAGCTCAGCGAGGAGGATCTACGAGAATTGCGCCAGGAGGACGTGCTCTCGCGCATGATGGCCGAGCTGGGCGATGCCTTTCCGGGCCTGAAGAACGTGTTGATCGACGAACGCGATACGTATCTGGCGGAGCGCATCCGCCAGACCGAAGGCGACAAGCTCGTTGCGGTGGTGGGCGCTGGACACGTGCAGGGAATGCTCGTAGCGCTGCGTTCGGACACTCGGCAGGATCTATCTGCGCTGGAGGACGTACCGGAGGGCTCCGGCATCTGGAAGTGGATCGGCTGGGGGATCCCGGCTGTCGTCCTCGGCTCGATCCTGTTCATCGGTCTGCGCCAGGGTGCGGCTGCAGCAGGCGAGAATCTGCTGTTCTGGGTGCTGGCCAACGGCATCCCCGCAGCGCTCGGTGCGGTGATCTCACTCGGCCACCCAGCCACCATCGTCTCGGCCTTCTGCGCTGCACCCATCACCAGCCTGACGCCGGTAATCGGCGCCGGCTACGTCACCGCGTTCGTCCAGACGTATTTCAAGCCGCCTCTCGTCAAGGAGTTCCCCACCCTGTGGGACGATCTGGCAAGCGCCCGGGGCTGGTGGCGCAACCGCCTGCTGCGCATCTTCCTGGTCTTCATCCTGACCACCCTGGGCAGCATGATCGGCACCTGGGTCGGCGGCGCCGAGATCATCTCCAACCTCTTCCCCTAGAGAACATCCCCATCCGAACCTCCAGGGTGGGTGGGACGTAGTAGTGGCTCGCGTGACCCCGACACTTGGAGGAACGACCGACATGCCGATCAAGAGGACCGGACTCCAGCGCTCTCGTGAGCAGCGCATCGTCGCTGGGGTCTGTGGCGGGCTGGCTGAGTGGCTCGGCTGGAACGCAACGTTGGTGCGCGTGATCTGCTTCCTCGTCTCCGTGGGCTCCGCGGCGTTTCCCGGCATCATCGTCTACATCGTGCTCTGGATCCTGATGCCCGAGCGCGAGTTAAGAAACGGGGCCGGAGTTCACAATTCACTTGTGGATGGGGGGCAAGGCCCCACATCCACAAGT
>JAAELW010000431.1 GCA_024226235.1 bacterium | reverse complement strand
GGTCGTTGGAGAAGGCGCGCGCCGATTCGTAACGGCGGGCTGGATCCTTCTCAAGACACTTCAGGACGACCGTTTCCAGACCGCGATCGTTGGGGGGGCCGTGCGCGCGCAGGGAGCGGGGCGGCATTTCCTTCACCATCTGGAGGGTCTGCAGGACGCTCTTTCCGCGAAAGGCCGGCACCCCGACCAGGAGCTCATAGAGGATGGCGCCGAGAGAATAGATGTCCGCCGCGATGGTGACGTCCCCCAGTTCGCTGTCGGCCTGCTCGGGAGCCATGTATTGGGGGGTTCCCATGATCTGGCCCGTGATGGTGAGGGTGCTCTTCTGCTCGAGGCGGCAGGCGAGGCCGAAGTCGCTGATGTGGGGTTGGCCGTTCTCGTCCAGCAGGATGTTGTCGGGCTTGAGATCGCGGTGGATGATGCCGTGCTGGTGAGCGGCCTGCACCGCATCGGCGACGGTGATCATGAGTTGCACCGCCTCCCGGTGGCTCCATCTCTCCTGCTTCGCCATGCGATCCCCGAGGGTGCCCCCGGTCAGCAGGGGCATGCTGTAGTAGTCGCAGTCCTCGTCCCTCCCGATCTCGTAGATCGGAACGATATTCGGATGCTGTAGATTGGCGGCTGCCTCGGCCTCGACATGGAAACGCTCGCGCTCCGTGTCGGATGCGAGCGAGGATCCGATCACGATCTTCAGCGCCACCTCGCGCTGCAACCCGCGTTGACGAGCCCGGAAGACCACTCCCATCGCGCCGCGCCCGATTTCTTCCCCCAGTTCGTAGTCCCCGAGGGTCTTGATGCCTGTTCCCAGTTCCTTGAGGAAGCGCTCCTCCAGCGAGAGTTCCTCCACCAGTTGATCGCGCTCCTCCTCAAGGCTGTCGAAGCGGGAGGGATCGAGGAGATCATCGCCGCTCGCGTCGGTGCGCAGCATGCTCTCGATCCGCGTTCGCATTGCTGCGTCGCGCCCACATTCCTGCTCGAGGAAGGCATGCTGCTCTTCCGGGGTCTCGAGTTCGATGGCCC